>CAYGGQ010000017.1:0-11727 GCA_964349535.1 uncultured Gammaproteobacteria bacterium
ATCGTGAAGAGTTCCAAGAACCCTTTTTTGGCCACGCTTGGGTTAATCACGTCCATGCCAATGATCCAGTCTCCTTTTTTCATCTTCATCCCGCGGACCCCTGCGGCGGCGCGACCCATCCCACGCACATCAGCTTCCTTAAAACGAATGGACTGCCCCTGTCGCGTGACAAGCGAGATCTCGTCCGTTCCAGCCGACGGTTTCACCCAAATCAACTCATCACCCTCCTGTAAATTAATCGCGATCAAACCGCTACGTCGCACGTTGGAGAATTCCTCGAGCGCGCACTTTTTGATCGTGCCTTGGCTTGTCACCATCACCAAAAATTTAGCCCCTTCTGCCTCATCCATGGGCAATGTGACCGAAACCTTTTCGCCTGGAGCAAGCTGCAAAAAATTCACAATCGCTTGCCCTTTTGATGTACGACTTCCTTGTGGAATGTCGTATGCTTTTAATCGGAAGACGCGGCCACGGGACGTGAAGAACAACAACTCCGTATGCGTATTCGTCATAAACATTTGCGACACGACGTCTTCTTCTTTCGTTGCAAGACCAACCACTCCCTTCCCGCCACGCGCTTGCGTGCGAAACGTGTCAGGTGGCAATCGTTTGATATAACCGTCTTCCGTGAACAAAACTACTGTTTCCTCTTGCGGTACCAAGTCTTCGACCGAAAATTCACCAACGGGATGCGGAATAATCACGGTGCGTCGTTCATCCCCAAATTTCTCTTTTAATTCCAGCACCTCTTTTTTCACGATCGCTAAAATCTTTTTCGCTGAACCTAAGATCGCCTCCAACTCATCAATCAATTTTTTCTTTTCGTCATACTCCTGTTCCACCTTCAGGCGCTCCATGTTTGCCAACTGTTGCAAGCGCATTTCCAAAATGGCGTTTGACTGAATTTCGGATAAACGAAACTTAGCCATCAAGTTCGCGCGCGCCTCGTCTCGATCTTTTGATTTCTTGATCGTGACGATGACCTCGTCAATTTTCAGCAACGCGATACGTAACCCTTCCAAAATATGCAGTCGGTCTTTCGCGCGCGTCAGATCATACTGCGTACGACGCCGCACCACGATGCGGCGGTGCGCGACATACTCTTCTAACAGCCCTTTAAGATTCAAGATGCGTGGCTGGATCCCGCCTTCGACCAGACAGAGAGAGTTGACATGGAACGAATCTTGCAGTTGTGACATCTTGAACAGCTGATTCAACACCTTTTTTGGATAGGCGTCCTTTTTTAACTCGACGACAACGCGCACCCCGTCCTTATTTGACTCATCGCGCAAATCACGAATGCCCTCAATTCTTTTTTCCGTAACCAGCTCCGCAATCTTTTCCAAAAGCTGCGCCTTATTCACCTGATACGGAAGCTCTGTGACAATAATGCGAAAACTTCCGCTCTTTTCCTCCATAATTTCGGTTTTGGCGCGCATGACAATACCCCCGCGACCCGTCGCATATGCCTGCTTGATCTCGTTAATGTCGTAGATAATGCCTCCCGTTGGAAAATCAGGTCCTTTGACGTACTGCATCAATTCATCAATCGTAATATCTGCATTTTCGATCAAAGCGGCGATCCCATCACACAACTCGGTGAGATTGTGCGGTGGGATGTTTGTTGCCATGCCGACGGCGATGCCAAGCGTTCCGTTCAACAACAAATTTGGCAACTTCGCGGGCAATACTTTTGGTTCTTGGTGAGAACCGTCATAGTTTGGACGAAAATCCACGGTTTCTCGATCGATATCCATCAACAATTCTTCTGCGATCGATGTGAGCTTTGCTTCCGTGTAACGCATGGCCGCGGCGGAATCTCCATCCATGGAACCAAAGTTGCCCTGACCATTGATGAGCGGGTAGCGCATGTTAAAATCTTGCGCCATGCGAACCATCGAAGCATAGACAGCTTGATCCCCGTGCGGATGATATTTTCCAAGCACCTCACCAACCACCGTGGCCGATTTGCGAAACTTCGCATTGGCACGCAATCCAACACTCCACATGGCGTATAGAATACGACGGTGGACGGGCTTCAACCCATCGCGCGCGTCTGGCAATGCGCGGTCTACGATGACGGACATCGCGTAGTCCAAAAAGGCAGTCTGCATTTCCTCCACCAAGTGGGCGGGATTCACCTTTCCTACAAAGGTCGGGAGTTGTTGTTGATCGGCCATACAATAAAGTTATTTGATAGAGGCAGAACTAGAAGCGGCAATCGCCGCCTGTTCTTTTTCGATGGCATCTTTATACTGTTGCTTCACCACGTTCATCGCGTCTGACCAAGATTCACTTGAGGGCTTTTTTTGCCATTCTTCCTTTAATTTATCCGTCTGTTCCTTCAAGATCTGCGCGGCTTGATCGGGTTCCGTGGGTAAACGAACGCGTAGACTTGTGCCAATCGTGAGCCACCAACCCGTTGCCACGACGAGACAAGAAGCCGCAATCCCGATGTAGTAGCCCATCCCCCAATTCTGTGTTGGCCGACGACTACGTGCCTCGGCATGGGCGAGAATCAGCTCTCGTTTTTCGTCTGACGAGATCATGCGTGGCTCATCTGCGTTCATCGAGGCAGCTGTCTGGGTATGAACGTGGCGAGAAGAAGGACGACGAGGGACAGACATAAAGTGCGATTAGGCGCGTTCTAAAACGGCAATCAAGAGATCTTCGGCTGGCAAATCTTTTTTGCTGATCTTGAGTTTGTTCGCATCCTGCCGCTTGCATACACCCATTTCTTTGCAAAACGCGTCTGCCGTCCCAAGCGTCTGTTTTACCCCATCGACATGAAACCCGAGCGGCACGACGATACGGGGCTCCACCATACTGATGGTCTCGATCGCTTGCTTAGCAGACATTTTGTCGCCGCCACCAACAGGAAGTAGCAGAATATCAACATTTTCCAAACGCCCAAGCTCTTCCTCCGTGAGCACACGATGCACCCCTCCTAAAAAAGCCACCGACATACCTTCCAATTCAAAGCGATAGATGAGAGAGACCTTTCCTTTTGCCTCTGCGTCCGCGAAAGGCATGGCATACGCAAAAACGCCCTTCACCTCATATTCACCAGGATTCGCGATCACGAATGGTTGGTTTGTAAAACCATCCATGGGAAAACGCCCCTGCTCTTGATGCGAGAGCGCCACGACATCTGGAGCTAATGTCCGAGGAAATCGTAAACCTGTATCTGACCCATAGGGGTCTGTGACCAATGTCGCTTGCTGATCCCCATGCGTTGTTTCAATGCGGATGCAGGAAAAACCGTGCCAAAAAATTTGCATAATTACGTGACCAATTTTAGCAAGGAACCAAACAGTCGACAAGACTTTTGCAACCCCTCCCTACCGCGAAAAACCCATGTAAAGACGCTCAAAACGACCCCCTCTCCCGCTTCATCAAAGGTGATCCCACAATAGCTAAAGCCAAGGCGTCTGCCGCATCATCTGGCTTAGGTATCTGTTTCAGACTCAATACACGCCTCACCATCTCTTGAATCTGCTTTTTATCCGCCCTCCCCCAGCCTGTCATCCCCTGCTTGAGCTGGTTGGGAGTGATTTCGACAGTAGGCACCCCTGCATCCGCCAATGCCAACAAGATCACCCCTCGCGCCATCCCAACCTTCATCGCCGTTTTTGCATTCGTCTGAAAAAAAAGTTGCTCAACCACCGCGCCATCAGGTTTGTATTTTTTTAAAATCTTCTGCAACGCATCCCGCATCACCTGTAGACGTGTAGCGAAGTCGTCTTTCGCGTCTGTCTGCGTACACCCATGCGCCACCCACGTGACCGATGAGCCCGCGACATCAACAATACCAAACCCCATGCGGTCAAAACCGGGGTCGATACCGAGGATGCGTTTAGTGGTTGGCATGCTCTTTATGCCGCTTGAAATGACGAGCCATATACCAAAAGCTTACCTGCTGAATCACAAAAGGAGAAGACACAAAACCCACCAATGGTTGGTGGGTTTTGCTTGCTTTTCTGTTCGTTTACGCCGCCGTCAACGTCGGCTCATCTCTCACCGGTTCAGGCGACACGGCAGAGTGATCCACTCCGAAGCCTGTCCCTGCTGGGGTCAAACGACCGATGATGACGTTTTCCTTGAGACCTTCGAGGCGATCGACCTTGCCCGTGACAGCGGCGTTGATGAGAACGCGGGCTGTTTCTTGGAAGGACGCGGCGGACAAGAAGGATTCGGTTGATAACGCGACCTTCGTGATCCCCATGAACAAGGAAGCGAGTTCGGCTGGCTCGCCTTTTGCGGCGACCACGCGCTCGATCTCTTCTTCCGCGCGAGAGCGCTCGACGACCTGTCCTGGCAACAACTCTGTATCACCAGACGCTTTCACGTACGCACGCGAGAACATCTGACGCACGATGACTTCGATATGTTTTGCATTTAATTTCTGACCTTGCGAAGCGTAGATGGAAAGCACTTCCTTCAACAAGTAACGCATGACCGCTCCGTAGCCCTTCAAGCGGAACAAGTCTTGAAGATCAAGCTGACCTTCGGTAAGCATGTCTCCCGGTTGCACTTCCTGATCATTCTTCACGATGATGTGGTATCCAGGTGGAACTTCGTGCTCAATGGCCACCGGGGCTTCATACACCAGTGTGACGGTCTTTTTTTCAACTTTGACGACGCCTTTGTGACTTGCCACAACCTCTTCACCGGAGCCGCGCACGATCAGCATCTGCCCCTCCTTCACTTTTTGTCCATCTTCCACCTTGACGATATCTTTTTTAATGAAGGTAAAATCTTCTTCTTTGATACCCATGGCGCTGATATGAATCGTTTTTTCCGCGCCAGAAGTATCAATCACTTCTTGGCCAGTGGTGGTCAACAGAACGCGCTTTTCCCCTTCCACGATTTTGACCGTCCCCGCGGCTTCCGCAACAACCGCGCGACGTTTTGGTGAGCGCGCTTCGAATAATTCTTCCACACGCGGCAACCCTTGCGTAATATCAGCAGAAGCGGCGCCACCGTGATGGAACGTACGCATCGTCAATTGCGTACCTGGTTCACCAATGGATTGGGCAGCCATAATACCAACGGCCGTTCCCATCTTCACGCCTGCGTTATAAGCCAAGTCATAACCGTAACACTTTTGACACAAACCGCGGCGACGGCGACAGCTCAACACCGAGCGCACCTGTGCGAACTCCACGTTGTGGCCAGCGAGAGAGCGGATGTGCTCTTCATTCATCAACGTCCCCTTCTTCAAGAGCGTTGCCTTTGTCTCTGCATCTTTCAGGTCCTTCACTAACACGCGACCGAAGAGACGAGTCAACAGTGGTTCGCCAATCTCTTCACACTCTGCCGCGGTCAAAGGCACCCCTTCTGTATCGCCACAATCTTCCGCCATGATGATGACATCCTGCGCAACATCCACGAGACGACGCGTGAGATAACCTGCATTTGCCGTACGCAAAGCCGTATCCGTCAAACCCTTACGCGTTCCGTGAGAAGCGATGAAATATTCCAGCACATCCAACCCCTCGCGGAAGGAAGATTTGATGGGCAGCTCGATAATGTCACCGGCTGGATTACTCACAAGACCTTTCATCCCGATCACCGTGCTCAATTGGCTCACCGAACCACGCGCACCGGAATCGATCATGGAAAACACCGTGCCTGTTTTATCCAACGAATCTTTCGACAAACGCTGCACCTCGTCTTTCACGTCAGACCAAATTTTAATGATCTGCGAGTAGCGCTCTTTCTTGGTCAATAACCCTTCACGATACTGTTCTTCAATTTCAACGGCTCGTTTATCTCCGCGCGCCAAAATGCTGGCCTTGTCCAAAATCGGCAAGTCACCCATTCCGTAGCTGAACCCTGAACGCGTAATGTAGTAGAACCCCATGTTCTTCACATCGTCCAAGAAACGCGCGGTTCGTTCAAAGCCACGCACTTCGATCGTGGTGCGCACAATTTCACCCAACTGTTTCGTGCCGATCACTTCGTTACGGAACCCGATTTCTTTTGGAAACAGCTCGTTTAGAATCACGCGTCCGACGTTGGTTTCGATCAGGGGGTCTCCTACCTTCAAACGCGTCTTGATCTTTTCACGAATGCTCAATTTTCCAAGCTGATAAAGATAGATCGCCTCTTCCACGGAACCAAACGCCTTCACCTTGCCATCTTTTGGCTCAATCAAAGCCGTCATGTAGTAACAACCCCAGGCAATATCTTTATCTGGACGCGCGACGGGTTGACCGGTAGCCGGTTTCAACAAATTCTTCGTGGACAACATCAAATTGCGCGCTTCTTCACGAGCCTCTTCGGTCAATGGAATATGAACAGCCATTTGGTCACCATCAAAGTCCGCGTTGAACGCTGGGCAGACCATCGGATGAATTTGGATCGCTTTTCCTTCAATCAACTTTGGTTGAAAGCCTTGAATACCGAGACGATGCAACGTTGGCGCACGGTTCAAGAGCACCACCGCGTTTGCCGCGATCGTTTCCAAAATATCCCACACCTCGGCGTGATCTGCTTCGATATAACGATTCGCAGAACGGATGTTGTGCACCAATTCACGCTTGATGAGTTGAGAAATGATAAACGGTTTGAACAACTCCAATGCCATGGTTTTCGGCAAACCGCATTGATGCAATTCGAGCGATGGACCGACCACGATCACGGAACGACCGGAATAATCGATACGTTTTCCAAGCAAGTTCTGACGAAAACGTCCCTGTTTGCCCTTGAGAATATCGGCGAGCGACTTTAATTGTCGTTTTTTGCCCGTTGCCGCGATCACGGTTTTGGAATGACGCGCGCTGTTGTCAATTAAAGAATCGACGGCCTCCTGCAACATCCGTTTTTCGTTCCGAACGATGACCTCTGGCGCGTTCAATTCCACCAAACGTTTCAAACGATTGTTACGGTTAATGACACGGCGATACAGATCGTTCAAATCAGACGTGGCAAAACGCCCGCCATCCAAAGCAACCATCGGACGCAAGTCTGGTGGGATCACCGGCAATGCCTTCAAGATCATCCAACTTGGTTCCACGTTGTTTTGATGCAATGACTTGAGCAACTTCAAACGTCGGATGACACGATCACGCTTTGCGTCTGACGCACCCTCAAGTTCACTCATGAGAACTTTGATCGTGGCTCCTACGTCGATCTTTTTTAACAGCTGATCGATCGCTTCAGCGCCGATACTCGCGTCAAACACATGCCCGTACTTCAATGAGAGATCGTGATATTCGTTTTCACCCAAAATCTTGAGCGGTTTCAGATCCTTTAACTCTTTTTCCGCGATCTCAAAATCCGCATCAAGTTCTTCGAGCTTGCGCGTTTTATTCCCCGTCAGTTTATCGAGTTCCTTGCCAACGACCGTTTGTTTGGTGCCTTTTTCAAGGGCCGTTTTTTGATAACGCTCTACTTCACGCTCGTATTCCGACTCGATGGACTTATGCTTGCCTTTATATTCCGCGCGCAACTGCTCAACGGTCTGCAAACGCAACTCCTCATTTACGTCCGTGATAATAAACGCCGTAAAATACATCACCTTTTCCAACGATTGAAGGGTGATATCGAGAATCGTCCCGATTTTGGATGGAACGCTGCGGAAAAACCAAATGTGACCAACCGGGGCTGCCAATTCGATATGACCCATGCGTTCACGACGCACGAGTGAGTGCGTGACTTCCACGCCACACTTATCACAGATGATACCCTTGTAACGAATCTTTTTATATTTACCGCAATAACACTCCCAGTCTTTGGATGGGCCAAAAATTTCTTCGGCAAACAGCCCACTCTTTTCTGGTTTTTGCGTGCGATAGTTAATCGTTTCCGGTTTTGTAATTTCACCGTACGACCAACCGCGGATGACTTCTGGAGATGCGAGCTTCAAGCGAATCGCATCGAAGTCCGTGGTCTTGATGTTCTCCGTGTGGAAAAACGCCATAGATAGAGGATGGTTAGGAGAGTGAAATTAGAAATCGGTTGGCGTTGGGCCCCAGTCTTCATCGGCTGGATTGGTCAATGCCGGTTTTACGCGAAAGTGTTCTGGACGAGGCGTGGTTTCTTCGATGCGTTTGCTGCCTTTGAGCAATTCCACATCAAGACCCAAGCCCTTTAATTCACGCACCAACACGTGGAACGATTCTGGAACATTCACCTTGCGGATCGGTTCGCCCTTGATGATCGATTCGTACGCTTTGGAGCGCCCTGGCACGTCATCAGACTTAATCGTCAAGATTTCCTGCAACGTGTGTGCCGCGCCGTACGCTTCGAGAGCCCACACTTCCATTTCTCCAAAACGTTGACCACCAAACTGGGCTTTACCACCCAACGGCTGTTGTGTGATGAGGGAGTACGGACCGATAGAACGCTGGTGAATCTTATCTTCCACCATGTGGTTCAACTTCAACATGTAGATGTAGCCAACCGTCGGACGGTAGTCATACGCTTCACCGGTACGACCATCGAACAACGGAATTTTGCCGTCTTCTGGAAAACCAGCTTCTTTGAGTTGTTCACGAATCGTTTGCTCTGGAACACCATCAAACACAGGCGTTGCAACCAGATACCCCAAGGCATTCGCCGCAAGACCTAAGTGCGTCTCCAGAATTTGACCCAAGTTCATACGAGAAACGACACCAAGCGGTGAAAGAATAATGTCCACCGGGGTTCCGTCTTCCAAAAATGGCATGTCTTCGATCGGCACGATCTTAGAAATGACCCCTTTGTTGCCGTGGCGTCCTGCCAGCTTGTCACCCACCTGCACTTTGCGCAGGTCCGCGACAGACACGACGATCTGACGCAACACACCCGGCTGTAATTTGTCGCCGGATTCGCGGGAGAAAATTTTAATATCCACGACCTTGCCTTTTTCGCCGTGTTCTAAGTACAACGAAGAATCACGCACATCGCGAGCTTTTTCTCCGAAGATGGCGCGCAGCAATTTTTCTTCCGCGGACAGGTCTGTTTCCCCTTTTGGTGTAATTTTTCCGACAAGAATATCACCAGATTTTACTTCTGCACCGATACGGACAATGCCGTGCTCATCCAAATTGCGAAATTTTTCTTCAGACACGTTTGGGATGTCTGACGTGACAACTTCCGCGCCCAATTTTGTGTCACGCACGTCAATAACATGGTGCTCGATATGGATGGAGGTAAAACGATCCGTGTGCACCAAACGCTCACTCAAAATAATAGCGTCTTCGTAATTATAGCCATCCCAACTCAAGAAGGCGCACAACAGATTTTGCCCGAGGGCTAATTCCCCTCGCTGACAGGACGTGCCGTCAATCAGTACCTCGCCCGCAAGCACCTTCTGTCCCTTTTTCACCATAGGTCGCTGGTTGATACAGGTGGAACTGTTGGAGCGTTGGAATTTAATGAGATCATAACGACGCATCTCGCCTGCGGCAGACTGGAACTCAATGTGTTTTGCGGACATGCTGACCACAACCCCATCTTCTGTTGCGATAATCGTGTGTCCGGAATCGATGGCCGCGCGTCGTTCCACGCCTGTGCCTACGAGAGGCGCATCCGGCTTAATACACGGCACGGCTTGACGTTGCATGTTCGTACCCATGAGCGCGCGGTGACCGTCATCATGTTCCACGAACGGAATCATGGATGTACCGATCGACAAAATGTGTTTGGAAGAAACGTCCACGTAGTCAATCTCGTGCACATCGACAATGGTCGGTTCGCCGTTTTTACGCGCGCTCGCACGCTCTTCTAAAAATCGACCGTCGCGTGACATGGGCGTAGTGGATGGAGCTGTTGTGCCTCGTTCTTCTGTAAAGGCGTTGAGATAAACAATTTCACTTGAAACGCGTGGGACGATGGGTAATTTTTCTAAGGGTTGCTGTTTTAAGATCTCTGCCATTTTTTTATCAACTTCGGTATTGGCGGAAGCGACGACTTTTCCTTCTCCATCGCGAACATCCACGCGCAACATCTCACCGATCATGTCTTTCCCATCATTCATCGCCCAGTTTTTGACTTTGCGATATGGCGTTTCGATAAAACCGTAATCATTGATACGCGCGTAGCACGCCAAGTGACCGACCAGACCAATGTTCGGGCCTTCTGGAGATGCGATCGGGCAGATGCGGCCATAGTGTGTGCGATGCACGTCACGAACGTCAAAGCCGGCGCGATCGCGCGATAAACCACCTGGACCCATCGCGGACAAACGGCGCTTGTGTTCCAGTTCTGACAACGGATTCACCTGATCCATGAACTGTGACAACTGAGAGCTCATGAAGAATTCACGAACCGCGCCGATGACGGGACGCGCGTTGATCAATTTCGCCGGTGTAATCTGCGTAATATCGATGGTCGACATGCGATCTTTGACAATGCGTTCCATGCGCGCCAAACCGATGCGGAAACGATTCTGCACTAATTCACCAACGCCACGCACGCGACGGTTCCCCAAGTGATCGACATCGTCCGGATCTTCCTGACTGTTATTCAAGCGGATGATTTCACGCAAAATCATCACCAAATCTTCTTTGGTTAAAATGCGGTGCTCTTCTTTTGCGACGAATTCACGCTCCGCTCCCAACCCAAAACGCTGATTGAATTTGTAGCGCCCGACTGGACCTAAATCATAACGATCGAAGTTGAAAAACATCGCGTGGATCAACGATTTCGCGTTATCTGCCGTCGCTAAATCCCCCGGACGAATACGTTTGTAGACTTCGGCGTAACCATCCTCTTCGCTCTTCGCCACATCTTTTGCGAGCGTCGCGTCGATGTACCGATTTAACGGATGAATGTCTACATCTGTAAAAAGTTTGACGATGTCTTCATCTAAACCAACACCAAACGCGCGCAGAAGTGCGGTGGCCGCCACTTTGCGCTTGCGATCGATCTTGACCCAGATCACGTTGTTGCCATCTGTTTCAAATTCCAACCACGCACCTCGGTTTGGAATAATTTTTGCTCCGTAATAGCGACGACTGTGCAAAAACTCCGCCGTGAAAAATGCACCCGCCGATCGCACAAGTTGCGACACGGCGACACGTTCGATGCCGTTCACGATGAATGTGCCGCGATCGGTCATGAGAGGCAGGTCGCCGAGGTAGACCTCCTGCTCTTTTTCCGTTTCTGTGCGCTTGTTGATCAAGCGTGTTTTGATACGAAGCGGTGCTTCGTAGTTGATGTTTTTTGCCTTGGCGGTCTTTTCATCAAACTTAGGTTCGTCAAAAAAATAATCGTCGAAATAAAGCTCAAGATCACGTCCGATAAAATCTTTAATCGGCGAAATCTCTTTTAAGAGCTCACGAATCCCTTCTTCCAAAAACCATCGATATGAATATCGTTGAATCTCAATCAGATCCGGCAGGGCCGTGGCGTCACGGGCTGCGGTAAAGTAACGGCGCTCCGATTCCTTGATGGGCAATCGGCGGAATTGCATCGCAGGCATGGCGATGGGGCGTTGACGCATCCGACGTTTTGGCACGAGACCGTAAGGGAGGATCGAACAGCCGGAGTTTTACGGTGACCGCACCTCAATGCAAACGACGGATGGAAGATTAGATGAGATCTATGACGCGGTCCCCAGCACCAGAAACAGACTGACACACAAAGAACCCTCTTTTTTGAGGGCTGTGGACAATCTGTTTATAACCAATGCTTATACATTAAAAATGGGGTGATTTGACGGGATAGTAGCTACAATACCCTGTCAAGTTCGCGTTTTGTAGGTTGAGTCTATCAAGGGAAGAACAAGGCGTCAAG
>CAYGGQ010000018.1:0-11439 GCA_964349535.1 uncultured Gammaproteobacteria bacterium
AGATCATATTCACTAAAGGTTGGCGCAAATTCTTTGACCAGAAACTCGGCATCATCAGGACCGACACGGAACACACACATAGAACCAACGTTCCCAAAAATAGCGTCGCGAATACTCGTATCTTTATTTGCACCTGCTGTCAGTTGTCCAATAAATTGATGCGCCATCACCAAGTTAAGACCGTATTTACGCGCTTCAGACAAGATGACGGCGATCGAATCCGTCAGAAAGTTCTGGAACTCATCAATATAGAGGTAGAAATCTTTTCGCTCTGCCGGATCCATGTCGCCTCGCGCAAGCGCGCCATCCAAAATCTTACCCACGATGATCATACCCAAAAGATACGCGTTCAGATCACCAATTTTTCCTTTGGCAAGTTTCACGAGAATAATCTTTTGGCCATTCATGGCATCGTAAAAATTAAACGCGCTCTTTTGCTGCCCGATAATCGGACGCATGTAGTCGTTGTAGATAAACGAAGCCAACTTTGACGTGATGTACGGCACCATGTTCGCCAAACTTGCCTCACCACCAGCCTTCAGTGCCTCTTTCAACCAAAAATCCTTCACCTCTTGCGACTTGCATTTAGACAATTTGTAGCTACGGTAATCTTCATCAGCCAACACACGAGGAATATCCATCAATGTCATACCCGACTCTGGATCATCCATGAGCAATAGGATCGCATTACGCATGTACGTCTCAAACATCGGACCACCCGTGGCTTTGAGGTCGTACAATTTATCAAAAATCTTCAACATTTCGTTGATCACAAAGGTACGCAACTGGGGGTGACGTTGATCGTACTCCAACATATTCAAACCCATCGGACGTTCATAATCTGCTGGATTGAAATAGATCACGTCATCCGCGCGTTCCTTTGGCACGTACTCTAGACACTCATCGACAAGCTCCCCATGCGGATCAATCACGCACACGCCGCGCCCTTCCTCCATATCCTGCTTAATCACCGACGCCATCAACACCGACTTACCTGAACCAGACTTACCAATGATATACATGTGTCGTCGTCGATCTTGCTGTTTGATGCGCACGGGATACTGATGACCGCGATAATCTGCATAGCCAAGAATCACACCCTCTGTAGGCAAATTGGACGGTGGAGCCGCTTTACGACCCAATAACCAGTTGATCTTTGGCGTTTCCGTAATCGGCAACGGCATGTGGAATAACGAGGCCATCTCCTCCGCGTTCAGAACAATACGCGCGGCATCCTGAAAATGGCGGAAGATAAAATGCCGTACGAGGGACGTCTGGAATCGAGGCATGGATTTTGCAAAACTGTTGCCGTATTCATAAATGTTGAACTGACCATACGCATTCAAAATATCATTCAAGTAACGCTGTGCTCGATCCGGCGTCTTTGCCGCTACGACGATACGAATGTTGACGTCTAGCCCAGCTTTTGAAGATTTTTCTTCCAGTCCCTTGATCATCTCCTCTTCGAGCGGCGAAAGACGGTACCCTTCCTCTGATTTCTTTTCACCCTCTTTTTTTGGTAAAGAGGCAAAACTAGAAAGCTCTTTGCTGATGCCTTTCAGTATTTTTCCACCTTGTACCTGTGATAACTTTTTCCCTTGCTGCATACCGCGCGCGATACGCAATCCTTCTTTGCGCCAATCGGATGCAGCGCTACGGACAATATATTGAATCACCACGCCGTCCCCTACTTCGAGCTTTGCCAGTGCGTTGGTCAATGAATTCATGGGGTCGCTCTCGAGTTTTCGATACGTTTTGATCGGAAAATAATTTTGCCGTCGAAACGTCAGGTGACTCCCCAAAATGACCCCCGTGGGCGTAAAAATGTTGTAGTCCGGCACATCATCGATCTGCGCGTGTGGGTATTGCGCATGGATTTGCTCTTCGATAAACGTCCGGTACTGACTAGGAACCGCTGCATAAAATGAAATTTTGTCTCGGTGTGCAACGATCTCGAATGAAAAATGGTCTGTGCGACCCTTCAACCAATTTTTAAATCCCTTTTGCGCTTTCAAAGAACCGAGCGTCGAAAAAATCGTTTCCATCGCACCGATCATCTCCTGAATTTGCTGTTGAGATTTCTCCGCGTTTGCATCCTCCTTACGCAACTCTTTCGGCACGCGGATCAACATGATTTTCATGTCAAACGACTCGCGACGATCTGCTCGCCGAATAAAGAACCATCGTAAAATCGATAAAAAAAACATGCTCCCTATGATGAAAATCGTCACACCAAGACCCGTTGCCACGAGAGGATCCGTAAGCAAAGATGCCGCATTACCTAAAAGACCTGCCGAGCTCATCGGGGTTGCGGCGACTTGCAAAAAAGATAAAAACATCATGAAGGATGCTGCTGTTCTTCTCGACGCACGCGCTCCAATTCCACGATCCGATCCGTTTTGATCTTCGCTTCTTGTTCAAGAAAAAACTTGTTGACCCCAGGGATCGTGAGCAACCAATCCCGAATCAACGACAAGACTTTTTTGACCTGCACGTGCAACGATCGAACCATCGTAGAAATCTGCAGGGTCGTTTCAACGCCTTTTGCGCGAAAACGTTCTTGAGCTGGTTTAGGTAATTCCTGATAATAATTTTGTAGTCCTTCTTCCAAAATTTTTTCAACTTCGACGGCAACGGCATCTTGCGCCGGCGTCGCGATAGGCGTGGCTGTCGTCGTGGTCGTGGCCGTCGTCACTCCCCCCGCCTGCTCTTCTGGTGTCACCGCGACCGCCTCTGCCACGGCTTGTTCCAAAAATGTTTCTTGTTGCGCCTCCTCTTCTGCCACGGCCTGCCGCTCGGCTAACGCAACTTCGTCCTCATCGACGGGGGTCGGGGGCGTCTCCGGAGCAGACGGTAACGGTACTTGTTCTTCTAAAAAACCTGCGTCAGGCATGGTCACAGTATAACATAAAACCCGACTCTATTCCTGTTGGAATCAAAGTCGGGTAAGAGAACTTGGCAATTACTCCAGCGAGGACAGGAAAAGGACGCGACGTTGCAACTTGCTATTGCCCTCCTTTTCAATCTGTTGAATGCGTGCTCGACTGATACCCATACGGCCACTCAACTCGCGAAGGACGGTCGGGGTTTCGGCGAGCCTCCGTTCTCGAAGGATGGTCTGTTCCCGTCGCCTCAAATTGCTGATCGCTTTTTGCAAGATTTTATGTGCGCGCTCCTCTTCCTGGGCACGAATCACCAGATCTTCGGGCGATGGCGCTTCGTCAACGAGATAGTTATCAAAGGTCGTGGTCCCTGTATCGCGCACCGGCGCATTTAAAGACACGTCGTGCGCCATCGCGCGAATAATCACGTCCAAATGATCTTTGGGTACACCAAGTTCTTTGGCTAAGGAATCGACATCAACGGTCTCTCCCTTTTGCTCAAGAGACTTGCGTGCGCGCCCCAGACCGAAAAAAACTTTCGAGGGGATATCCGAGCTGCCGAACTTTACCTGGCCTCGAAAATTCGTCACGTATGCCAGAATCATCGAGCGAATCCACCAGGACGCGTACGTCGTCAGCCGTGTCCCACGATCTGGATCAAATCGTCGTGACGCTTGCAAGAGTCCAATGTTTCCCTCTTGGACAAGATCATCCAGATCATAACCCCGGCTGCTGTAGGAGCGTGCAATTTTAATGACCAGTGGCATACAGGACAAAACTAGCATCTGCAGCGCAGCTTGATCCTGATGATTCCGCCAGCGCAGCGCATAGTGCCGCTCTTCCTCCTGCGTCAGCGGATGCCCTGCGCGATACTGCTTGTCCAACACGGAAGGTCTGTCCCCTGCTTGTCTCCTGCGGGTGCTCATGATGAACCTCCGTTCTTTACTTTGGAATGAGCGTGTCTGTTGAACTCTCGCGTCAATGTGACAAACAAAGATCGGACTGTCAAACCTTTCGACAAGCTCAAGGTAAGACAAAAACAACAAAGCCTTCCCGTACAAGGAAGGCTTAAGAAAGCTTTAGGTGATCAACTGCGGGATAGACATCTTGCGCACACGCGCGCGGGCGTGTGGTTCTGACGCACCGAGATAGAGTTCTCGCTCACCAAGACGAAAACCGACATACGGAACCAGACTGGTCCGAATCTTCTGCATCTGATAGGCGGGGAGCCAAAATCCAGAAACAGCAACCCTTCCCGCAGCCATCGCGCTGACCAAGGTTCGATCATAGGCCATAGCCGCAAGCACACCCGCCGAAGGGAGTAGCTCACTTTCGATGGATTGGGGAAGTTGCGTCACGGGCTTGTCTGGGTACAAATCGATCGTTTCGATCCGGAAGTGCTGCTGAGGCCGCGTCACCCCGTTCCGAAGCGTAACTGGGGAGATGGCGAGCAAGAGCTTCAACGAGCGAATCGTCTGCTCCTGCAAATAGTGCGGCGAAGACTGGTGGATAGCATAGAGCAATGCTATCAACGTCTTCTCGGTGTCGACCGTACCGGCGTTATCCAGAATATACGGCACGATGATCCGACATTGACCGAACGCGAGCCGCGGTTCGGGCTGATCGTCGTAATCATCTGCCAGATGTCGCAGCTCCGCGTCTGGAATCGTTAAGCCAAACTTCCTCCATGCCGCCAATGCCGCCGCCTGCTGGATGAACGAGATGGGCGTGATCATGGGTACTGCCTCCCCTTGGGTTGGTTGTGGTTTACAAAGAACGCACGAGAACTCATTTTAGAAGCTCACGCGCGTTTTGTCAACCGAAATCCATCCTTCTGGTCTTCGACGTTCCATCCCTCCTCCTCGAGCTGCTCTCGTAATGCGTCAGCTTTTTGCCAATCTTTGCTCGCTCTTGCCTGTTCTCGTACCTCTGCCAACTCCTGAATCTCCTCGGGGATACGCGTCTTCTCATCTACACCAGTCACCAAATTCAAACCAAGCACCTGATCCATCTGCATCAATGTTCCCCCTTTCACGGAGGGTGCGGCATCTGACTTTAAGAGATCCCACATGACTGACAATGCAACAGACACATTCAGATCCTCTCCCAACGCCTCTTCAAATCGATCCATCACATCATCATCGACTTCTCCCGTCGACAGACGGGCTGCTTTCTCTTTCAGTTTAGACAATGCCTCCTGCGCCGCCTCCAGCCCCTCCCACGTAAAATTCATCTTGGATCGGTAATGCGTGCCCAAACAGTAATAACGAAACGCCAACGGATCAAACTCTTTGGCGATCAAATCATCCAACGTATACGCATTCCCCTCTGACTTGCCCATGCGACGACTATCGACGAGCAAAAAATCATGGTGCAACCAATAATTCGCCAATCGTTTATCAAACGCCGCTTCGGATTGTGCGATCTCGTTCTCATGATGCACGGCGATATGGTCCACGCCGCCACAATGAATATCAAAAGGCTGTCCAAGATATTTAACGGACATCGCTGAACACTCAAGGTGCCACCCCGGAAACCCTACCCCCCACGGACTCTCCCATTCCATCTGACGCTTTTGGCGTGATCCTTCGACAAGCTCAGGATGAGTGCCCTTCGGGACACTCAATTTCCAAAGCGCGAAATCGCTCGGATTCCTCTTTTCTGGATTCACCGTCACGCGCGCCCCTTCCTCTTTCTCCGCGAGACGCTGACCTGACAGTTGACCATACGTATCAAACTGCGCTGTATCAAAATAAACACCATCTGAAGTGACATAAGTAAAACCCTTTGCTTCTAAGATCTGGATGAGTTCGATCTGCTCTGGAATATGCTCTGTCGCGCGGGGCATGATAAAAGGACGACGGATCTGCAACCGATCAAGATCTTCTAAAAAGCGGTCCTCATACTCTTGTGCAATCTCCCACGCCGAACGTTTTGTCTTTGCTGCTTCACGTTCCATTTTGTCTTCGCCGCCATCCCGATCGTCCGTGAGATGACCGACGTCCGTGATATTCATGACACGTTTGACGCGATATCCAAGCAGTTCTAACGTTCGCTGCAACACATCCTCAAAAACGTAGGAACGTAAATTTCCAATCGTCGCGGGGTTGTAGACCGTTGGGCCACAAGTATACATGCCGACCTCCCCCGGTTTGATAGATTTGAATTTTTCCAGTTCATGGCTGGCCGTATTCCAAAGTTTAAGCATGGCAACAGCCTATCGTACTTACAAAAAAGAGACAAAACAGCACGTGCTATTTTTGTCCCTTCTTCATTGCCTTCTCTTTTTTATTCAGTTCTATTTTTGCACGAAGCTGATTGACCCGCTCATCAATTTCATCCATCTTCTGCTTAAATTTTTCCCGATTCTTTATTTTCTCCTCCCCTGACTGCGCCTTATTTTCTTGCTTTTTATTGATTAAACGCGCCTCTTTCAAACGTCTTTCTAGCTGTTGAAGCTGCACTCGCTCTTTTTTCTCTTCGGTGAATGCGAGCTTAGCCTCCACCTGTTCGATACGAGAACGAAGCGCGTACAGCGGATGATCTGGAAGCACCTCATCCGAAGCGTAGGCGTAGGCTACCGTTCCTCCGCTTAAGCTCACGATCAAGGTGATGCTCGCGACAACCGCCTCCCAACGCATCAACACTCTTGACGAAGGGATGGGCGACAGATATCCCGCCTTCTCAAAATGTTCGCGTATCGCAAGACGAGCTGCAACGGAAGGGGCTGCCTGGCGGCTCATTTTGGCCAATAATCTTTTTTCTTTCCAGTTTAGTAAAGCATCAAACATAGGGGTTTTTCATCAATTGACGTAATTTCTTGAGCGCCCGTCCAGCCTGTACACGCAATGCCCCCGATGCCTTCCCAAGCTCCTTCTCCAATTCCGCAAACGACCATCCTTCCAAATATTTCATACGGACCAAACGCGCGTCTTCCGTTTCCAATTGACGTAACGCGTTCCACAATCTCTTTTCATCATCAGATCGTAGAAACCGTTCCTGCGCATCATCCGTCACAATCAACATGCCTTCAATTTCTTCCAGAGAAACACCTGGGCGTGACCGTGCGTGTTCGTTGATGAGATGATTGCGCGCAATCGTATAGAGCCACGCCGTTTTACTCACCACTGGATCATAACGATCGAACGCCTCGAACGCTTTTACAAAAACATCCTGCGTTAAATCCTGCGCCTTCTGCTTATTCGCCTCTACCCGAAAAAATACAAACTTGTAGATTCGTTCAAAATATTGCTCGTAAAAACGAGCGAAGTGTCTCTTATCCATCAACAGAATGCATACCAAGATACCGAATCATACGTCAAATGTTACAAAAAAGCCTCTGTTCTTGCCTTTATTCATCGTCATCATCAAAAACACGGTCATCTGCAAAACGTCGCCCCACGATCGCCAAACAAATGATAGGCGCAAGCAACCACACAGAACGAGCGATATCGCTAAGAAACAAAAGACGGACAAACGGCGAAAGCTTTTGCACCGCTTCACTTGGTAAAAGAAATAACGTCGCCGCAACCGCGAGGCCCATCTGTAAAACGCTGAACAAGGCCGCTTCCCACCAACCCCCTCGCGACTGACCAAGATTGCGCAACAACTCGCTACGCCACAAAACAATAAAGATGGCGAGAAAAAGGCCAAGGAACCAAAAAAGACGCAACGATGGGATGTGGTCCACGCCTAAACGTTGACTCAACAAGGAAAGAAGCGGTGCATTCGTCACCGCCGCAAGCGCGATATACGTCGACACTAAAATCACTATCGCCCGATCACGCCCCGCGACGAGACCATACACGATACTCGCCATCGTCAAAACAACAAAAAACCAGATGTCCCAGCTGAAGGAAGCGATCCATGACATCACGAAGGAACCATCTGCCATACAAGCAACAGGATACACTGTCTCAGTCGATTCTTCGAGTTGAACGAAGTGTGGCAAAATGAAATCAGTGAAAATATTCTGTCGTCCTGAGCGTAACGAAGTGAAGTCGAAGGATCTTGAGCGGTCATATCGAATGGGGCTCAAGATCCTTCGACTCCGTATGACTCCGCTCAGGACGACAGATATTGACAGGGATCATCATTTAATATAAGCTTCCCCTTAATTATGTTGCTCACACGTCAACATCAGACCTGGTCCAGCTTTATTTAATCGCGTCAGTAAGACGGTTTTTAGGGTTATACCGAGAACCGTCTTTTTGTTTCCTAGAAACACAAACCACAACCAACAAGAAAGAGAAGGTGCGTCATGAGTGAAAAAAACAACGAATCCGATAGGTATTCTGTGGCGACTCACGAAGAACTGGCTGCACTACTACAGCTGGCTTCCTTGGAATGGAAACTCACCCTAGAACAGATCGATGATTCTGATGAGCGGAGGCGCGCTTATTTACGCATGGTGAATGCCATCAGTGGCCCTACTGATACGCGCTTCCAGCCCACGATCAAGCATCAGCTGCGCTTTGGTCTCGGCTTGAAAAAACAAGATAGCGATGCAATCGTTCCCACTTATGGACTCCTCGTCTATCAACGACTACAGAGCGCGGCTGGCGCATACCAAGACTGGGTTGACCAACTACTGCTTGAAAAGAAAGTCTGGTTTTTCAAGCCATTTACGAATGTCCTTGTCGATGGCTTGCTCTCAAAAGTCGCCAATCTCTTCCAGCGCCTATCCGCTGATCATCAACACCGCCATTACAACATCGACAAAATATTTGGAATCAGTGACCGGGTGGGGTACTCCTACCTTCCTTCCATCCCCATCACTCTCAAGGATAGAGAAGAACAGCCGAGTGAAGCAGCCTTGATTGATCGATTCGATGCCTTACGTCAGCGACATCTGAATCAATGGGAAGAGTTCCGTAAACAGGCTGCTTCCGATGGACTCCTCCATGCTGTATTGGACTCCTCGTCGCTGATCGGAGAATCCAAATATTGCGTGGATGCCTCAACCAAGCGCTTCTATTTCTCCTTTATCAAACAGGGGCAAACGTTAAACGAGCGGCAACAACATGAGGCCGAAGAACTCCTCGGCATCGCTTCTTCAGAGTAGAAACTTCAAACCCCGCCATCTCGGCGGGGTTTTTACATTCCTTCCTTTTTCATCTCCTCCAACATCTTCTTCTGCTCCTTCGTCAACTTCTTTGGCACAGCCGCCGTGATCCGCACCACATGATCCCCTCTTCCTTTGGATCGCATAAACGGAATACCCTGTGCGCGCAGCGTAATCGTGTTTCCCGGGACAGTGCCTTCATTAATTTTAAGCGTGGTCTTTCCATCCAACGTTTCGATCTCGGTTGTTCCGCCTAACACGAGCATGGAAAATGGAACGGCGACTTCGGAAATAATATCTTGGCCGTGACGTTCGAAGCGCGAGTCGGGCTTGATGTGGACACGAACATATAAATCGCCGGCACGACCTCCGTGCGGGGCCGCTTCACCTTGACCATTCACGCGTAATACCTCGTTCTCGTCGATGCCGCCGGGAATATCAATTTCTATCGTGGATTCACGACGTTCCACGCCAAGACCACGACAAAGATTGCAAGGTTTTTGCGGCGATTTTCCGCGACCGTGACAGGAATTACAGATCGCCGCGGTCTGCATGGCGCCAAACATCGTGCGCTGCGTCTGACGGATCTGACCAGACCCCTTACACGTCCCACAAGTTTCAAGTGACGTCCCCGGTTCAGCTCCTTCACCACGACAACGCGAACAGGCACTGTGTTTGTATAACTTCATGGATCGACGTACACCAAACGCCGCGTCTCGAAACGATAATTCTGCATCAAGCTCAATATCCTTCCCTTTCGCTTGCCGTGTCTGACGTCCGTTTCCTCCAAAACCAAACATCTCGCCCAAGACATCGCCAAGATCGCCAAAATCCTGGCCTTGAAAAGCAGCTGAACCAAAATCAAACCCTCCAAAGCCCTGACCGAATCCACCCGGCGCGCCTTGAGCTCCACCTTCAAAAGCCGCCGATCCAAACTGATCGTACGTCTTACGCTTCTGTTTATCGCCAAGCACCTGATACGCGTCATTGATATCCTTAAACTTCTGCGCGTTTCCGCCTTTATCCGGATGGTGTTCGTGCGCTAAACGACGAAACGCCTTTTTAATTTCATCTTCGGTCGATTCTTTCTTGACCCCGAGGATGGCGTAATAATCTTTTGCCATTGGTTATTTTTGATCAGCTGGTGGAGTCGGTGGAGCCGCTGGTTCGTATCGCAACTTCTCCCACTTCTCCAGATTCGCCTTCAGCGCCTCAATCAACTCTTGAGCGGTGAAACGGTTCATGAAGATACGCGACACCAAACGACCACCCGTCTGTGCCGGATTCGCGACCGCGATGAAATCGATGACGACGTCGCGTTCTTGCGAGGTGATGGCGCAAAGATTGGCGTAGCGGCCCTTCAGCTCTTCGGGTTCGGCTTGAATGTTGATGTTGATTGGTTTTGATTCCATAGACATTACACCTTTGGTTCCTCCCCTTCCGCCTTCGGTTCTTCAGGCTTCTGTTCTTCCTGCTTTGGCTCTTCTTGCTGCGGTGCCGCACCGTTCGCCTCTGCTTCTGGACGATCCTGATACAAAGCCGCACCCACTTTTTGCGCAGACGTCGCTAACTCATCTGCAGCCTTCTTGATAGCCTCGATATCGTCGGAGTCTTTCAACTTCTTCAAAGCTTCGAGCTTCTCTTCCACGTCCTTCTTGTCTTCAGCCTTGGCTTTATCGCCAGATTCTTTCATCATCTTTTCTGTCGTGTAGATCATGGTCTCTGCCATGTTCTTTATTTCGATCTTTTCGCGGCGTTGTTTATCTTCCGTGGCGTGCGTTTCAGCCTCCTTGCGCATACGTTCAATGTCCTCTTTCGACAAATTCGTGGAAGCCGTGATGGTGATCTTTTGTTCTTTGTTTGTGCCTTTATCCAAAGCTTTGACGGACAAGATGCCATTCGCATCAATATCAAACGTCACTTCGATCTGTGGAACACCGCGTGGTGCTGGGGGAAGACCAGACAACGTAAAGCGACCTAACGATCGATTATCCGCCGCCATGTCACGCTCTCCTTGCAACACGTGAATTTCGACAGATGGCTGACTATCAGCGGCCGTAGAAAAGACTTGCGTCTTCGCGGTTGGAATCGTCGTGTTGCGTTCGATAACCTTGGTCATGACACTGCCCAATGTTTCAATACCGAAGGATAGTGGCGTGACATCGAGCAACAACAACTCTCCCTTAATATCGCCCTGCAAATTTCCTGCTTGAATTGCCGCACCGATCGCCACCACTTCGTCTGGATTCACGGAGGCGTTGGCCTTCTTTCCAAAAAACTTCTCGACCGTGGCGATCACGATCGGCATACGCGTCATCCCGCCGACTAAGATCACTTCGTGGATGTCTGAAACAGACATTTTTGCATCTGCCAACGCTTTTTTGCAGGGTTCAAGCGTCTTCTCGACGAGATCGCCCACCAACTGCTCCAACTTTGCCCGCGTTAACTTGATGTCCATGTGTTCAGGGCCATTCGCTCCACTCGTGATAAACG
>CAYGGQ010000019.1:0-11403 GCA_964349535.1 uncultured Gammaproteobacteria bacterium
AGGCCACAGACGCATACACCTTAGGCAAAATTTGACGGGGCGCATTATAGGCTTCTGGGATACCCGAAACTTCTTCTGAAATAAACGGTGCTAACCACTCACCGTCAAACTTATACGTTTTGAGTGGATGAAGAAACGCCTCGGTGACACAACGGACAGAATCCGCTTCTGGGTGCGCCAACAATAGATCGATGGATCCTTCAATGTCTGTCGTCGTCCGCAAAGGACCTGTCGGGCGCAGATGAACGACCGCGGCTGGAATTTTTCCTTCGTGTTCCTGAAACCATCCAAGCGCATGTTCAAAAACCGGTAGGTCTGGCGTTTTGTCTTGCGCAAATTCTGCGGGACGCAAAAAAGGAACTTCTGCGCCGTAGGCACGCGCGACTTCGGCGATCTCCTCGCTGTCTGTTGAACAAATCAACCGATCCATGTTCTTTGCCTTTAGAGCAGCCTCGATCGTCCACGCGATCAACGGCTTTCCGCATATTTCCTTGATATTCTTTTTTGGAATGGACTTTGAACCGCCACGCGCCGTGATAATCCCGTAAACAAGTTGCGTTGCAGACATACAAGATAAAGTTAGGAAGTAGATGCTAAAAGTTTTACGATTTTTTGAGCGATAAAAACTTGCGTTTTGTCACAGGACTCTTTCGTGGTTCCCGCGATATGCGATGTGATGATCAAATTGTCGTGCGCTTGCGCGTACGTGACAAGCGGATCGGACACGATTTGATTACGGTCTCCTTCGTTTGCCAACACATCAATCGCCGCGCCGCCGACCTGACCAGAAAGGAGCGCTGCAAGCAACGCCTCCTCATCCACCAACTGACCACGCGCCGTGTTGATGAATAACGCCCCGGGTTGCATCTTCGCAAACATTTCACGACCAATCATACGTTCCGTTTCTTTCTCTAAAGGAGCATGGAGAGAAACAACGGAGGACTGCGCCAGCAGCGCGTCGAGCGTCACTGGTTCCGCGCCACGTTCGCGTATCACATCATCCGATACCTGCGGATCATACGCCAAGACACGAGCACCGAACCCTTTTAGAATATCTGTCACGACCTTTCCAATTCTTCCAAAACCAATCAGACCAACGGTTCGTTCATATAACTCAATTCCCTGAAAAGGCGCCTGTTCCCATTTTCCAGCTTTCACTGCATCAAAAGAAGTAGGCAATTTACGAATCAACGCAAGCAATAGAGCAATCGTATGCTCTGAACTTGCGTGAATACGTTGCAAAAATTCCGCCTCGCCTTTGAGGCTTACGATTGAAATTTGACGAGCCGCCGCCTCGTCCGTATCGATATGATCAAGCCCTGTCGTCGAGGTGCCAATAACTTTTAAGCGAGAGGCTTTTGCGATTACTTCTACAGGAATACGATGCGCCAGACGGACCACGATCACGTCAAATGGTTCACAGATGTCGATCAACTTCGTTGCCGGATCCGACACCCACTGCACCTCTCCCATCGTCCCCAAAATCTTCAACGCTTCCGTAGAATAGTACTCGGGCTCAGCGACGAGAATACGATATGACATGGAGACATCCTGAAGAAAATCAAGTGTTTTGTCAACTCAAAAATACGAAAAAAGCCCCGTCGGATTCGTCTGTGACAAATACAACGAGGCGATTAAACCACCCCCTTCTCCCTCCCCAAAGCCGCGTATCGAAACCCATGAGGCTCCACCTGACTTGGCGTATAAAGATACCACCCATCAAAAAAATACTTCGCGCGCGCACCCTGGCTCAATTCTGCAAAATCAAGTGACTTATAGGCGTGGTGATTAATCATCATGATCACAAAATCGGCACGCTTGAAAACGTCCTGGATCGAACCTGGAACCATCCCGAGGACGCGAATCTCTTCTTCGGAAACCAACGGATCATGCGCATGAAAGTCAAAAGAGAAACCTCGACGACGTAACGCGTCAGCCACATCCAACGACGTTGACCCGCGTGTGTCAGAGGTCTCTGGCTTTCCTTTAAATGCAAGGCCTAAAAACCCGATCGAAACACGATGCAACGTATGTTGCTGTTCCAGCGCGTGTCGCACAATCTTGTCCGCGATCAATTCTGGCAAACTGCGATTCAGCTCACGTGCTGCAATCGAAAGAGGGACGCTGACGCCGACTTTTGCGGCGCTCGCGGCAAACAAAAATGGGTCCTTACGCAAACAGATCCCTCCAACGCCCGGTGAAGGGTGTGGAATGCGGTCACGTGGATACCCTTCATTCGCGGCTTTGATGACCTGCGCGACGGGGAGATGAAAACGGTCACAGAGGAGCGCGAGCTGATTGGCGAATCCAAAAATCACATCACGAAAACTATTGTTGACGAGTTTTACTAATTCAGCCGCCTCCAAAGAAGAGGTCGTGACGATCGTGGGCGCGATGTGACGGAACAAGCGCACGCACAAATCCACGCTTCGCGCGTCATAACCCCCAACGATCTGCGGCAAGGTTCGTAACTCTTCAAGCGCGTTCCCCTCCACCGTTCGTTCTGGCGCCATGGAAACAGAAAAATCTCGTCCCGCTTTTAATCCAGAACGTTCTTCCAACCAAGGAATCACGCACTCGCGCGTGGTGCCGACGGGAACGGTAGAACGAACGACGACAAGATCACCAACCTTTAAAACGGAGGCGACTTGATACGTTGCCATCTCAAGGTCTCGGTACAACACGGTTCCCGTCGTCTCGTCGATCGGTGTCCCAACGGCAATAATATAGATATCCGCGGCAGGGGCGGACAAGCCTCGCGCTAATTGAAAACGCTGACCAATATGTTTTTTGAGTAGCGTCGGTAAATTCTTCTCATGAAAATGGGGAATGCCCTGCTGCAAGCTCTGAAAAACTTTTTCTCCTTGCTCAATTCCTAGCACATCCAAACCGGCATCTGCAAACGAGATCGCAAGCGTCAGTCCGACAAACCCTAATCCAATCACGCAGACGCGCCGACCACCGACTTCACTCTCTCGCCACAATTCAAAAAAAGAGACAACATCAACCGGGTGGTTTGATTCATCCGTCACCACAATGCGATCAATTCTTTTATCAGGGGTCCCGCGTCGTTCTAAAGCGGCGGTCACGGCACGCAACATCTCGACGGACGGCAACCCAGCGCGAACCGTGATCGGCGCATGATTCATGATCGTCGCGACGGGCTGCTCTAAACTCAATCCCTCCAAAATGGCACGTCGAATGTCTCCGTCCGTCACCACACCCATCAGGGTCTGATCAGGGCTTAGAACGAGCGCGATCCCCGCGGGGGCCGCTTCGGGCTTCTGACGTGGCGAGGCTTCAATGATAGCCATAACAGCCCGAATGGATTGTTCGGGCTGCACGATGATGGATTGAATGCGTGGACGCATAACAGGAAAAGTCAGATAACGACTATCATCCGATCTTAAAGACCTTCGCCCGCCTTGTCAACCGTGCGCTTGGTGCCGCGACGCACACGCCAAAATCGCCTGCGCTAATCGTTCTGCCGAGTGTCCATCGACCTTGTAACAAAGGTCTTCCACCAATCGACGACGTTCCTCACGCTTGCGTTCTGGATGAGCCAACATCTCTTGTAGCGCACGCAACAAAGCGGACTCATCACGCACCAATTCCACCCCTCCCGTTTTTAATACGTCTTGATAAAATTCAACATTGTAAAAATCCAAGGTCGAATCACGTCCACGATCATCGATGTAAGCCTGATAGCCTAAATTAATCACCGGTTTATCCAACACCGCCGCATCAAGCGACAACGTCGAACGAACGCAGACCACCCCAGCGCTATGACGCAACACGTTGATAAATTGAATCATTTCCTCAAACGATGGATCCCACCCGTCCTTAAAAAATTTGCGAATACGATGCTGATCGTCAAGCACCACGTGCGGCAACTGACCTAAGTGCTTAAAAGGATGGTCTTTGACAAATCCAAAGTAAGGTCGAATCACAAGCGAACAAGGACCAAGCGCGTCCTGTTGAATCCATTCCGTCAGACGCTCGACGACGGGTAACTCATCTTTGGACCACACCCCTTCTGAACCGTAAATGATATAAGGTCGAGTCGGATCCAAACCCAACGCCGCACATGTTCGTTCGCGCGTCCAAACGTGTTGAGGGTCTTGATACAAATCAAACAAAGGAAATCCAACAAGTTGAATCTGCTCTTTTTTATAGTCGTGATACTTCAACGCGAACCGTGTCATGCAGGCATTTTGCACCGCAAGCACATCTGGCTTCACTTCAAAGTGAAACTTATCAAGCGTGTCCCACCCCTTTGCCATGCCAAGCGTTGGAATACCGAGTCGCTTTGCATTCTTCACGATAGCGACATCTTCTTTACTTAAAAGAGAAAGTTCGACCGCACAGTCAGGTTGATACTTCTCAAAAAATGGAGCAACTTCTTTATCAAGAAATACATGTTCCTCAATCCATTCAACAAACGTCTTCAGCCAACGCACGTGCGAGAGCGGCCAGAAGAAAAAACAGGCCGCGTAATAACGAAACAACGAGTAACGTTTTAATTTACCAGAACCATACTTCATCAAATTCCGTCGCGTTCTGGAAAACAATAGATTACGTGAAAAAGGATGGAAAAGCCGACCACGCAGTGAGCTGTACGTCAGCAAAGGAATTTCATCCAAAATCAATCGAGGGTGAGAGAACTCCTGACGAAGATCTTCCGGAATACCCGGAGGAAACAAGACAACGACGCGTACCTCTTCGTCTTGCAGCAGACGCGTCAACACACCGCTACGCATAAAGTTGCGACAGACAAGACCTTGAGTCACGACGACGAGAATTGTTTTCATATTAGCCTTGATTCTTTTTCTGAAAACCCGCGCTTGTCGCACGATACCCAAAACGATCTAATACCGCTTTCAGAAGACTCCGTACGGGCGAGGCAGTCGCTTGCTTTCTTAACCAGCGAAACGTGCGGCGTTTTCGATCTGACCACGCAATCGTACGCAACACGGCTGATGGTCGACGCATCCATAGAGGCATGGACTCCGCCGCGATTCCAGCGCGAGATGATTCTTGTAACACGGCGATACATTCCAAAGGCCCTTTTGTTGGATCACAGTCAAGTGCTTTCCAACCAGCTTTTTCCAAGACGCAAAGCAGTGTGTACGGACTAAAATTAAATGTATGTGCCGGACGGAAGAACTGCTCGTTCGGAAAAGGCGACTTGAGCACGTTGGGGACACCAATATATAAAACCGTCTGCGGATGCGCGAGCTTCTTCAGCCCCTGCAAGACCGCGACAGGATTCATCGTGTGTTCTAAAACATGGTGCATCAAAATGACGTCCACCGGTCCTTCCTGCCAGTTCGTCAATGTCTGTTCTAAAAAATTCGTACGCACATCAAGACCTCGCGTCCGTGCGCGTTCGGCGGCACGGGGATCCGGTTCAATTCCAAAAACAGACATTCCACGATCTGCGACTACTTGAAGAAGAGCCCCATACCCGGCCCCGACTTCAAAGACTCTCCCCGTTTTTGGCAACCACGCCTCCAAATAACGCATGATCCCGCGTGCTTTGCGCTCTGCCGCTTTATTTTCCGCCTCTTCATCAAGCTGTCCTTCTAACTTCATGAACGCCTTCGTAAACCCTTCCTCATAGGCCCGACGATAATCTTCCTCCGTCATACGAGGATTGATAAACACAAGTGAACAAGAAACACAGATAACGTTTTGATACGGTGCCTGATCGGGCGGCGTAAAGACGATGCGCGTCTCCCGCGAACCACACAACGGACACGCGAGGGTCATAAGGGGTTGGGTCATACGTCGATATATTTTCTAAACCAAGCCTCTAAATTCATCAACTGCCACAGAAAAAAAGAATTCTTTGGCGCTGGATCTGCTTCAAAACGCTTGACCGCCTGTTGTACCGCCACCTGATTAAAACAAGCGCGACTCTTAAACGACTCTGACTGTATCATGCTTTCCATAAAGGGTCGGAGCTCGCGCTTGAACCAAGCCGTCTGCGGAGTCACGACATAACTTTTCTTTGCATAAATCTTTTCCTGTGGCACCAGCCCTTCCACCGATTTACGCAAAATCCATTTATCGACTCCTGATCGAATTTTGTAACGGCTCGCGAGGGCATACACAAACTCGACGAGACGATAGTCCAAAAATGGCAATCGTAACTCACGACCCATCGCCATACTCACGCGATCCTGAAAACGCAACACGCGAGGCAACTTCGCAGCCGTCATATTCCAATAGAGCACGTTTTCTAAATGCGTGGAAAAAGGACGCTCCTGTCGCACGGGTTCTGCCGACGCCTTTGCATACTCCGCCGATACGAGACTTGAAAAAGATTGCTTCGTAAGATCTAAGTGCATCCCTTGACGATGCGACAAAAAAGACGACCAATCTGACCAGATGCGTCGCGCCGACCCGCGACCGGCCTTAGAAAACCCTCGTAGCTCACGTCCTAACGTCAACCAATGACCCTGCTTAAATAAATCCGTCCAATAAGGAGGGAAGTACAAAGGATATCCTGTGAGATATTCTTCAACCCCATGCCCCTCAAGCAACACCGTCACCCCCTGCTCACGCGCAAGCTGATGCAGCTTAAAAAAAGAAAGCTGCGGAATGCCGCCATACGGTTCATCCTGAAAATGCAACATCTGCTCACTCAATCCAGGAACCTCTTCGGGTGTCAGATAGCTCTTGTGCCAAGGGTGATCGAACAAACGAATCACCTCTTCCGTTGGTCTCCCCTCGTCAAAAGCTTGTTCGTGAAAACAAGCAGTGAACGCGTGTAACGATGCGCTGGCGGGCAATGCTTTGCGCAGGTGCGCAAGCAAACTTGTCGAATCAAGGCCTGACGACAATGTCACTCCTACGGGAACATCGCTGCGCAAACGCAGACGGATCGCGTCCTGAAACAAGGCGCTGAACTGTTCAATACACTCACGATCCGTTGAAGGAACGTCCACATGGCTCACACGATCCGCCAAAGACCAATAACGCACCGGGCGTGGCATTTGCCCGACCTTCATTTTAAACCAATGGCCCGGAGGTAATTTGTGAATGCCCTCAAAAAATGTTTCTTGCGTATGATCGTAAAGGCCAAGCGCGAGATAATCAAAAATACGCGGCGCATATTCCTTAGCGCGCAGACCCGAAGCAAGCACGGCTTTAATTTCTGAACCAAAGACAAACCGACGATTTTCAAACGCGTAATAAAACGGTTTTATTCCGAGTCGATCACGCACGCACCACAACGTATGTTCACGCGCATCATAAATCACAAACGCGAACATCCCGTTGAAACGTTGCACCGCCGACTCCCCCCATTCTTCATACGCATGAAGGATCACTTCCGTATCGCTTTGACTCACCCAGGTATATTTCTGTTCCAGTTCCGCACGAATTTCTTTGTAGTTATAAATCTCGCCGTTAAAGGTGATCGTGTAGCGACCATCTTTTGTTGACATGGGTTGATGGCCGTTGTCCGACAAATCGATGATAGAGAGACGACGATGACCAAGCACAACATCTGGCGCGGCAAAAAGACCAGCCCCATCAGGACCCCGATGCGCCAACGTGTCTCGCATACGCACGACGAGATCCGCGTCGACTCGCTCCCCAAACATTCCCGCAATACCGCACATACAAAATACGCTACCGCCTTCCCGTAGACCTGTCGAGCAGATGGAGAATCGTCTCCGCGACACGTTGACTCGCGCGCCCATCCATCGGACCTAAAAATTCTTCGGTCAGCCGAACGCGCCCCTCCTGTTGTAAAGAAGGATTTTCGAGCGATCGGTTTACCGCGGCGATCAGTTCCTCTTTGGAACGCGCCATCACCGGACCGCCCGTCCGCACAACGGGGGCATAATGCTCACTGTCGAACCAGCGACGAATCGACTGCCCATACGGCTGCGCCTGATCACCGTCAAAGCAGGCGTTGACGACGGGCTTCCCGCACGCCGTCGCATCGAGTGTCATCGTCGAGAACGTTGTCACCACCACGTCTGCCGCGCACAAGGAGGCGGCGAGGCGATGCCAATGTTCCATCGAGTAATCGAACTGATCATGAAAAATAGGTCGTGGCGTGAAGCTCTGATCCACGGCCACGTGTTGCTCGCCAACAAAGCGGACAAAGCGCGCGATATCTTCGCGAAAACCAAAATGCGGACGCACCAAGATCTGCGCGCTTGGAATCATCCCCTGCTGCACGGCACGAGCAAGCATCTCAACGAACACAGGATCCGGAGGAGATAATTTTGCCTCTGACGTAAAGAGGATCGTGCGACGTGAAGGATCCAATCCCACTGAACGTAAAAACGACTCTCGATCCGCAACCGATGTTCGCGAGGTATAAAGATCAAACTGTGGGATCCCAACCACCGAAATCTCATTTGCGATATAGTTTTGAAAATGACGCGCTTCGTTGAACATGAATGGACTCCACACAATGAGATGATCTGGTTTGACGCGCAAAGCCATCTTTGAAAGGTTGTCCCAACTTTTCGGCATCCCGATAGTCGGAATCCCTCGAGCGGCTGCCGCCTTGATCACAAAACTATCCGCATCTTCCATTAAGTTCGTCGCAAAAATCAGGTCAGGCTGATATTTTTCAAACAAGGCGTCATGCGCGGTATCTGGTCTGAAACGCGCATCCAAAAAACGCATGAAGGCACGTAACGCGGGAAAACGAGAAAAGAATCCGTACACCGTTTTTTGAAGCAACCACTTAAAAGAATTCGTTTCCGTCGCAGAATAGACACCGTAACGCGCCACAAGCTCGCTTGTGGCGTTATAGATCAACCCACGGTGAATCGCGACAAGCACCTCATCCAACCGTGTCCACGGCATCTTGATCAATGGTTCGAAAAAAAGATTGTCTCGCTTAAATTGCGCGCAAAACTCCGCATCCTGATACGCGGGCGTCAACAAAACGACGCGGTGACCGGCGGCAAGCACCGCGTCCACCACGCCTGTTTGTAAAATATTACGCGCGAGATACCCGCGAGAAATGGTGATGAATATGGTTTTCATGCCTTCTGCTTATCCGCGATGATCTGGATCCAGCCCTCCCCATACCAAATTCGGTTATACCACTTTTCATAATCATAGCGCTCAAACTTCACACGACGCGTCTCTGTAAACTTCGCATCGCGTAACCACTGGTTGATGACGGCTTCGCTGAAACGATGCGTGTATGGAGTGTACACATCATCCAATAAATTATAGCGTTTGTTCGGTGGCACACCGAAAAATGCAAAAACTTTTTCCGTCACATGAAATGGTACCCAACGCTTCAACACCAACCGACACAGATCATATAAAACCCATTTCAACCCACCGCTTCCGTACATAGACAAAAACAAGCGGCCGCCAGGTTTCACCACGCGCGCAAGTTCATCAAACCCTTTTTTAGGTTCAGGACACAGCAAAATGACGCCGGAGCAGATCACATAATCAAAAGAGTTGTCGAGAAACGGAAGATCCAGAGCTGATGCTCGCAGAAATTCGATATTAGTCAATTCTTTTGCCCAAGCGCGACTCGCACCTGCCTGCATCCCTTTTTCATTGATGTCGACTCCGATCACTTTCGCAACCCCTAAACGACCAAGGGCAACCACAAACCGACCCTGTCCGCACCCTACATCTAAACACACCTTATCTTTAAACCACGCGGGATCAACCCCCCAGCGCTTTTGTCGCATGGCAAACAGCTCCACCGATTCCTGAAAACGCTGTTCGTCGTAAGCCGAAAACAGGTTGTCATAAATTGCTCGCGTTTCTTCTTCAATCGCCGTCGGCACAAACGACCAATCAGCTCGAACAGGAATTTTTAAAACAGGTGTTTCCGTCATAGGGATTAGGAAGCGTTGATTTTTTTATCCGCGTAAAACTGTAACCACCCTTCTCCATACAAGATACGCGAAGAAAACTTTTCGTAATCGTACCGTTCAAACTTCACGCGTTGGATATTTTCAAACCCCGCATCCGTCAGCCACTGACGAATTTCTTTTTCCTTGAAACGGAAATAGTAAGGCACATACAGATTATCGAGATAGTTGTAACGCTTGTTTGGAGGAATCCCGATCGCCTTCCAAATAAATTCCATCATGCCAAATGGAATGATCTTTGCGATCAGTCGACCGAGGTCGTTCGTCATCCAAAAGAGACCTCCCTTGCCGTACACGGAAAGAAACAGTTTCCCTCCTGGTTTTAACACGCGGACTAATTCACCAAAAGCACGTTTGGGATCTGGCGAGTGGTGGATCACTCCTGAAGAAACCACATAATCGAATGTTGCATCAGGATAAGGAATGTCTAACACCGAAGCGCGTTTCAACTCCACCTGATTTTCTAAATGTCGGTAACGAACACGTTCCGTCGCTGCTTCCAAGACCCCCTCACTGATATCGATCCCACACACTTTTCGTGCACCAAGTTTTGCAAGAGCCACGACAAAACGGCCTCCGCCGCAGCCAGCATCCAAACAAGTTTTATCTTTAAACCAATTGAGATCAATCCCCCAACGCTTGTGCCTCATCTCGAACAAGGCCAATGATTCCTCAAAACGTTGCTCATCGTACGCCGTAAATAATGACTTGTAGATCGCACTCGTTTTTTGTTCGTAGGTAGAGGAGGAAGACATAATCTAACAAAATCGCCTAACAAATTAAAACACGCCTAGCTTAATCTATCTCACTTGAACACGCAACTACCGACAGGGGATGGGGATGAGACAATAATAGCTACGCCCCTGACCTCGTAAAATGAAAAAAGACGCGCAGGGAGATGTCCTTGTGCGTCTTTTTGAGAAAAACTGTGGTTGTCGCGTCTAGTCGTGTTCGACGATCTGAACCTCATCCGGCTTGATGCCGAAGTGTGTCGCCATGGCAGCAATAACCGCTGGAAGATCCGCCTCGACGGCATCCCTATTGGGACGTCCGATCTGAATGGGAGAGAACTCACACCCATCCACTTCCAAAGTAAGGGTACGTTGGCACTTGGTGATCCGCGCCTCAAGACCGTATCCAGAAGCCGAATATACGAGTGTTCTCGGATGCGTGTGGCACTCAACGACGACTTCCGTCGGCCATCGATCGTCTCCCGGATCTCTTCCTGGACGATTGATGTCCATGTGCAGTATTCCTCGCACGAGTGATGGCCGTGGATATTCATGTCGCTCCACCGACTTGATGAGAAAGGAACAAACATCCGTGTAACCATCCGTCACAATGGTCACCTGTATACGCATGGGGACACCCACCCCCAAATAGGCACAATAGACCGTCAGATCTGGGTTCAATGGAACGTGCGCGAGCAGCATTTTTTGAATCATGACGCCTCTCCTGTGTAAGAACTCTCCGGACGATTCCGGATTGTAGAATATAAAAGAAAAAAGGAATTGTGTCAACCCCG
>CAYGGQ010000020.1:0-7953 GCA_964349535.1 uncultured Gammaproteobacteria bacterium
TTTTTGGACACGAGCTTTAAATCCTTCTCAATCAAATTCTCAATCGGCAACCCATGACAATCCCAACCCCAACGACGCGAGACATGATACCCCTTCATGGTCCAATAACGCGGAATCGCATCCTTCACGGTAGATTGAAGGAGATGCCCATAATGAGGCAACCCCGTCGCAAATGGCGGCCCATCATAATAGACATAGGTCTTTTTCGGCGACCGTTCTTCTAGAGATCGTTCAAAAATCCGGTGCTTTTTCCAATACGCACTAATCTCTTCCTCCATTTTTGGAAAAAGTGGTTCTGAACCAGCCTGGTTTGTATTTTCAGACATAAAGACCATCTTAGAATGCGGTCGCCGTCAAAAAAGGTCAAGAAGGGGTTGACGTTTATCCCAATTTCCGTCATGATGAAGCTTCGTTCCTTCTAAACCAGCCACCACCAAAACTCCGGAGGCGTCCCGTGGCCAAAAAAAAGAAACCCACCAACTATCTCTATGTGTCTCTGTTCAGTCTACTCACCATCCTGATCGTTCATTGGCTCTGGCCATCCCTCATCCCGCTTGGGATTTTGAGCGTCTGGCGCCACCCATTCAGCATAGAAACGTGGTTCAAGATTAGTCTTCCGTTGTTGACTTGGGCCTGTTGCCTCACAACCGTTCTGTTCACGCGTGCCCTATTACGGCCAAGGTCGTCATGGAATTCATTATTCTCGTATCCTTCCACACCATCAGCCGTCCTACGAGACGGATTCATCAGAAGCCTCTTTGCTGGCATCACGGAAGAAATCGCGTTTCGTTGGCTCATCTTCCTTAGTACGATGGTTTGGATCCAAGTCACGAATTTTCTCTTTTTTGGTTTTCTCGGATTCGGCGTTGGGGAATGGCTCCATCTTCATCTATTTGGACCTCTCGCGGACTGGGTCAGTCTGGGCTACCTCCACCCTTATCTGTTCCATCAAAGCGGGTGGGTCGTAGGTGCCTCGCTCTTGGTTGCAAATGGCTTATTTCGCGGTGGCCATCTCTACCAAGGCTGGTTTGGATGGATCAATTCCTGGTTCATCGGCATGTACTGCTTCTGGGTCACCCTGAACCACGGGTTGCTCATGGCCATGCTCCTCCACTTTTCCAACAACATGATTTTTTTCACCGCGGATGCCCTCCTTGTCGCCATCCGACGACATCAACGTCGTCGAAGATCGAACCAAGAAATTTGGCCGTGACCTCTATCCATTGCCCCTCATCCCCCATCGTGCCCGGCACGACGGGGGATTATTTTTATGAAAAAACGTTCACCTGTGGTTTAATACCCCCATGCCAACCATTCTTCTAGGCTCTGACCATGCCGGTTTCGCGCTCAAAGAAGCGGTCAAACGCTTTCTCATGTCCTCTGGTTTTTTCGTCGAAGACCTCTCCCCCCACCTAGCTCCAGGCGACGATTATCCACCTGTCGCGAAACAAGCAGCGCGTAAAGTCGTCGCGAACGATCCTCCGCAGGCCATTCTCTTTTGCGGTTCAGGCTATGGCATGGATATTGTGGCAAATCGTTTCAAAGGTATTCGCGCGATCGTGGCGCGTACCCCGCAAGACGCAATCCTGTCCCGACAAGACGATCACAGCAATATCCTCGTGCTTGGCGGACGCGTGACAAAGCCCGCGCAAGCGACGAAAATCGTAAAGGCGTGGCTCACGACAAAACCTTCGAAAGCGGCGCGTCACCTCCGTCGTCTAAAAGAAATAGATCAGATCAAATAGTTATGATGACGCGACGGCTTCGAGAAAATATCGAATGGGTTGTCGTTGCAGTCATTCTCGCGGCTTACATGAGCGTTACCTTTGGCTGGCTTTCCTTTCAGCACCCACTCTACCAATGGAGCAACGTGCTCGGCGCTGGCTGTATCATGATTATCTCTTATCGCAAACGCGATTATCAACCAGCCGTCCTTAATCTTATTTGGTGCATCGTAGCCCTGGTTGGCGTTGCCCGAAGTCTATGGCTGTAAAACCCCTCATCATTCCGACGATCTTGGTCCCAAACGCTCAAGAAGCTTTGAAGCGTATTCAACTCGTAAACGGCATCGCCTCTTGGATTCAAATAGACGTCCTCGATCACACCCTCGTCAAACACACGAGCTGGCACGATCCCGCAACTCTCAAAAAACAACCTCTCACGGCAGCACTGGAACTTCATCTCATGGTCGATGATCCAGAAAAATATATTCGCGTATGGCACCGCGTAAATGCATGTAAGCGCGTCATCTGGCATATCGAAGCGCCTGCTGATCATGACAAACTCATTCGTCTGTGTCGTCGCTTCGGCCTTGAAACAGGGTTAGCGATTGCGCCTGCAACGCCTGTCGCGACTCTGGTTCCTTGGCTGCGCAAGATCGATACCGTGCTCTTGTTGGGTGTTGAACCGGGGAAGAATGGACAAAAACTGATCCGATCGGTCATCAAAAAAATTGACACGCTCAAAAAATTATCACCAAAAACTCCTCTTGGTTGGGACGGAGGTTTGCGTCCTGCTGACCTTGTTGGTTTAAAAAAACGTGGCGTGACACGGTTTGCCATGGGCAGCGCTATTTTTAACCAAAATAATCCCGCATCCTGCTTACAACAGTTACAGAAAAAGCTTGAAACCAAGAGCAGACTTCTTTCGCTAAAACCATCAAAATAAGCTACACTGGATCTCATCCTCATCCTTTCTATTTCTTTTATGATCCGACGCTTTTTCTCTCTTCTTACTTTGTGCGCGCTTCTCTTTCAACCACTCACGGGTCGAGCAGCCGCCCCAAGCGGTTCTCTCATCCGCACAGCAGAGAACGCCGCCGTCTATTATCTTGGCGCGGATGGCAAACGCTACGCCTTTCCCAACGATAAAGTTTTCTTTTCCTGGTACACTTTTTTTTCTAATATCAGCACCGTGACCGGTGCGGAGCTCGCCTCCTACCCTCTGGGAGGACTCGTGACCTATCGTCCGGGGATCAAACTCGTCAAAATCACCACCGATCCAAAAGTGTATGCCGTCAGCAAAAACGGACTTTTGCGTTGGGTACAGACAGAAACACTCGCCATCCAGCTCTACGGCTCAACCTGGGCAAAACAGGTGGATGATATTCCGGATGCTTTTTTCACCACCTATCAAATCGGCACCTCGATCGCGGGGGTGAGCGACTATTCTCCAGCGTCAGAACAAGCCAGCGTGACCACCATCGACGTGGATAAAAATACAACGAGTGCTCCCGCACCCGTACCAACACCAACTCCTACCACGCCCCCACCAGCAGCTTCATCCAACTACACCGCCAGCATCACGGTCTCTAATCCAACACCGAGTACGGGCGGAAGTTTTTCCGTCCTCGCCACATCTGCTCCTTCTGCCAGCGTTCTCCGCATCAATCTCTATCTTGACGGCACGCTTCAGCGTAGCTGTACGTACGCACCCTGTGGAGGCGAGATGATAACACCCCCGTCTGGTGCCAAACCGACCTATGAAGTACGCGCGGAAACGTTGTGGATCGATGGATACAGTGCTACGGCCACGACCATGATCACACCAAAAGCTGTTTCGTCCGCGGGCGTGACCTTGAGCATCACTCGACCAGAGGTCAAACCAAATTCAACACAGGAAATCGTGGCAAACGTCGATGGATCTTTTGTTGCAAAGTATATCGACATCTTTCTTGATGGCGGCGCGATACGCGGTTGCACCAACGTCCAGATCTGTCGTTATTCTTTCCAAGAAACAAGCGCGCTCGGAACAACGCACAGCGCTTATACGATCGCGCAAGACGCGAACGGCATCCAACGACAGTCCACGACACAAACCTATACGGTCGTCACAAATGACCACCCCCTCATCCAAATCGCACCCGCAAAAACAAATCCGCTCAAAGGTGAATTTGTGGATGTGACGATCACCGCTTCTGATGAAGACGGGATTGCATGGACCGAAATCTGGTCGGAAGGTGCTCTCATCAAACGCTGCAACGCCTCAACCTGCACCGCCACGACCGGTCCTTGGAATCAAACAGGAACCTACCATTTCGTCGGGCGTACCGAAGACGGCTTAGGTCTCCAAGCGTCAAAAGACTCGATAGACATTCTCGTGCAATAAACCACGAAACATGCTAGACTTGAATTTGGTATAATCTTACTCGTTTTCCTCACTCTATGTCTCTTTCCTTGTTTCTCCGTCGTGCGGCCTTAACGGTCGGAACGGCCATTTTTTGCTTGACGCCACTCGCAAGCCATGCGGCTACGACGGGCGCCTTTAATGCTGGTGACCTTATCAAAGGGTCTGGTGATACGGTGTATTACTTTGCGAGCAACGGTAAACGATTCGTTTTTCCAAACGAACGCACCTACTTCACATGGTATACGGACTTCTCCGGAGTTAAAACTATTTCAGACGGTCAGCTCTCAACCGTTCCGCTGGGTGGAAACGTGACCTATCGTCCAGGACGAAAAATGGTGAAGATCACCACCGATCCTCGCACCTACGTCGTGGACCAAGGCGGTATCTTGCGTCACGTATCAAGCCAACAATTAGCCGAGACACTTTACGGCTTAAGCTGGAAAAATCAGATCGATGATGTGCCGGATGGATTCTTCACCAATTATCGCGTGGGAACAGCAATCCAAACCGCTTCTGATTACAACCCAGCAAATGTCATGACGGCGACGGCGACCATCAGTCAAGATAAGCAGTTAGACGAAACAAAGATCACGCTCACAATCGGTAGCGTTTCTAACGGCTTTGTGCCGACCACCGTCACCGTCAAACGAGGAACGACCGTCACGTGGACGAACGCCGATAACATGGCACACATCGTCACAGGGACGGGCTGGGGTTCGGAAACCCTTCAACCAGGCCAAACGTACACGCGTACATTTAGCACGACTGGCTCATTCGACTATCGCTGCTCTTTGCACACCGTGATGCAAGGAACCGTCAACGTCGTAAACTAGAATTCTGTAGAGATAAATTCCCCTGCTCTCGCGAGAGTCAGGGGAATTTTGTTTATTCACGGATCACCGCAACAAGAGTATACTAGCGTTACGTATGTCTCGCGCTGTTCATTTTTCTCACTTGACCATCAAGCAACTCGAAATCAAGGCGTATGAGATTCGTCAGGACATCATTCAAGCACTCGTCCGCGCTGGAAGTGGGCACTCCGCAGGCCCGCTTGGCATGGCTGATATTTTTACCGCGCTCTACTTTCATCTCCTCAACATCGATCCAAAACGCCCAGAGTGGTCCGAGCGCGACCGTGTCGTTCTTTCCAACGCGCACATCTGTCCCGTACTCTACGCGACATTAGCCCATCGTGGCTTTTGCTCGATCGAAGATTTTAAGAAAAACCTACGCAAGTTTGGCTCTGTGTTCCAAGGACACTCAAACAATCATGGCGGCATCGGCATCGAAACCTGTGGAGGACCTCTGGGGCAAGGCCTCTCACAAGCGGTAGGCATGGCCCTCACCGCGCGACTCGATCATGTTCCCTGGCGTACCTACGCCCTCCTCTCCGATGGAGAACTGGACGAGGGCCAAACATGGGAAGCCGTTCTCCTCGCGGGCAAAACACGTCTCCACAACCTCACCGCGATCGTAGATCGAAACAACATCCAAATTGATGGCTACACCGAAAATATCTTACCGCTCGAACCTCTTGCGGATAAATGGCGCGCCTTCAACTGGCATGTGATCGAGGTGGACGGACACAACATGAAGCACATCATCGACGCGATAAAAGAAGCGCAAGCGGTCTACGAAAAACCCACCGTCATCATCGCTCATACCATTCCCGGCAAAGGTGTCAGCTTCATGGAACGACGGTTTGAGTGGCATGGAAAACCACCCACGCCGGAAGAAGCGAAACGTGCACTCCACGAACTCCGCACCCTCGAAGGCCAAATCCGCAGCGAACATGAATAAACAAAATTAAAAAACAATAAAACTTTTTATCTACTTTTATGCCTCCATCCCCTCGCGCGTCTAAACACAGTTTTTGGTGGATCATTGGTCTCGGCGTTATTGCCGCGACCCTCTGTCTCTTTTTAATTATCCTTCCCATGTTTTTCGGCGGCCGTATGGCGTCGTCCGACTCCCTGTCAGCTCTCACAGACACTTTTTACGGTAGAGAAACTGTTGGAGCAGTCGGCGAAAACGAACGCATGGACTATGCCGGCAGCGCCAAGTCATCCATAGCTCCTGGGATGCCTCCCATCATGGATGGAAGCGGCGCCAGCGCAGCCGACCGCATCGCCATCGGACCTAAAATCATCAAAAATGGTTCTCTTGGCATCCGCGTGGAGCGTGTTGATGCGGCTATGGATAAGATCAACCAGCTCACCACCGATGTCAAAGGGTTTGTCGCTGACTCCCGTGTAACCGACGTGGATACAGAAGGCAAAACGGCTTACATGACGCTTCGCATTCCTGCTCAAACCTTTGAGCAGACGGTCACTGCCGTCAAAAAATTAGCGATGGTTGTTTTCGATGAATCCACGACCGCCAACGATGTCACGGCACAATTCGTAGATATGGATGCCCGCTTAAAATCCGCCAAGGCCGAAGAGGCACAATATTTAGAAATTCTCAAAAAGGCAAAAAATGTCGAGGAGACGCTCAACGTCACCAATCGTCTCGCCGACGTTCGTTCCCGCATCGAGCAGCTCCAGGGTCAGCTGCGCTACATGAGCGATCAGACCGACTACGCCACCTTACAAATCACCTTAAGCGAGCGAACCATCGTCACCGCGCCCACGCGAACCTGGCAACCGGGTGAAACACTGCGCCAAGCCTTCCAAAGCCTCATTGTTGCGCTTCAACAGCTCTTAGACGTTGTCATCATGGCTGCCGTCTACCTCCTCGGGCTCGTTCTCCCTGTTCTTCTTGCAGGCTATCTCCTTGTTGTTCTCGTGCGCTGGCTCTGGATCGGAACCTTTGGAAGACGGCGCTAGATTTTGTCCTTACGCTATGTCCGCTTTGGCAGCCCACCTTCATCCAAAACTCTTCACAAAAAACGTCGAACAACTCCCGACGCGGAATGGGTATGGCGATGGGCTTGTTGAGGCTGGCGAACGTGATCCAAACGTCGTCGTATTAACGGGCGACTTAGCCGAGTCCACGCGCGCGCACCTTTTTCAAAAAAAATTTCCAGAGCGTTTTGTTGAATGCGGCGTTTCGGAACAAAATATGATGGGCGTCGCAGCCGGTATGGCATTGTCCGGCAAAATTCCATTCGTGAGCTCCTACGCTGTTTTTGTACCAGGACGCAACTGGGATCAACTTCGCGTGTCTGTGTGCTATTCTAACGCCAACGTCAAAGTCGCTGGCGCTCATGCAGGAATTTCTGTCGGCCCAGATGGCGCCACCCACCAGGCGCTCGAAGATATCGCTATCACCCGCGTTCTCCCCAACCTCACCGTGATCGTCCCTTGCGATTATCTAGAAACGAAGAAAGCAACCCTTGCCTTAGCTTCCATGAAGGGCCCTGCCTACTTTCGCTTTACGCGAGAAAAAACACCGATCATCACGACCCCTCAAACACCCTTCCGTATCGGAAAAGCAGAAATCTTACGCACAGGAAAAGACGTCACCATCGCCGCCTGTGGTCCCCTTGTCTACGAAGCCTTGGTTGCCGCGCAACAACTCGCAAAAAAACGCATTCAAGTCGAAGTCATCAACTGTCACACCCTCAAACCTTTTGACGAACAGACACTCATCAAAAGTGTAAAAAAAACAGGCTGCTGCGTGACGGTAGAAGAACATCAAATCATCGGTGGTTTGCATGGCGCGGTCAGCGAAACCCTCGGGCGACACTGCCCTGCGCCGATTGAAGCCATCGGCATGCCCAACTCTTTCGGCGAATCCGGCGAACCAGAGGAACTGTTAAAAAAATACGGAATGACCGTCATGCACATCGTGGCGGCGGTACAGAAGGTGCTAAAGAGAAAA
>CAYGGQ010000020.1:8053-11394 GCA_964349535.1 uncultured Gammaproteobacteria bacterium
GTGGCGGATCGTAGGGGATTTGAACCCCTGGTCTTCTCCGTGACAGGGAGACGTGTTAACCGGGCTACACCAACGATCCATGACAAATCTTGTTCTTGCGCAAAAAACAATATCAAAAACCCATAGGGTTGGCAAGAGGAAGTCGTGTCCAACCCTCGAACCTTCAGCGACCTTGCCCCTTCTGCTATGATCCCTGCGTCTTATGTCTCTCTTTATCGCCGTTGCTGGTAATATCGGCGTTGGAAAATCAACGCTGACGGAAAAACTCGCGCAGGCATTGGGCGGGACCCCATTTTTTGAACCGGTGCAAGAAAATCCGTATCTCGCGGATTTCTATCAAGATATGGCTCGTTGGGGGTTCCATTCGCAACTATTCTATCTCGCACGACGGCTAGAAGAGCACGCGACGATTCTCCATAACGGTGGCGTGGTCGTGCAAGATAGAACGCTGTACGAAAATGCGGAGATCTTTGCGCGGCATCTTTTTGATCGTGGCTTTATCCAAAAACGCGACTGGGACGTGTATCATCAAGTCTACCAAACCGCCTCGCGCCTCCTGCGCCCCCCAGATCTCGTCATCTATTTACAAGCGACCGTGCCAAACCTTCTTCACCGCATCCAAAAACGCGGCCGCGCCTACGAGCAGGCGATTGAGCCTGGCTATCTCGAAAGTCTTAACAAACTTTATGACAACTGGGCAAAGCACTTTACGCTCGCACCGCTTCTGACCATCGATGCAAACAACGATGACTATCTGGAAGATACCAACTCATTCGATGCCGTGCTCGTACGTATTAAAAAATCGCTTGGGGGTTTTCCATCGCCGTTGCTATAGACCGTGTCAACAACACCTCAGGAGGTGCAGACCTTGCATAATCTCGTGAAATCTGTAGGATATAACCGTACCTTCCACAACCAACACGGAGAACAACAATGTCTGCGACCAAAGTGTTCTACATCATCGCTGGTGGCACGTTTGTCGATATCGCCCCTCACTTTGCCCTGGCAGCCCCTGCCCTTGGACGAACGGGCGTGGCCCTCAGCAGACTCTTGCCCGAGGCCATGATCGCCGCTGGACGTATCAACGTCAAAACGCAACTCATTCTGACTTCCATGGCTCAAGGCGTCCATGAACGTGCGGCAGATGAGCGCAGGCTGTTTACCGAAGCCGGCATCCGAGATCTGCGTACCAACCAGGATCTCGACCAATTGCTCACGCATCTCGTAAAGCGAGAGGACACGACGGGGATCATTCTCGCGGCCGCGGTCTGCGACTTTGAACCTGCAGAGCTGATGCCAGCTTATACGAATGATGGCGCGTCATTCGGTCGTAAGACGCATCCGCGGTTGAGCTCGCACAGCGCGCTCACGCACACGCTCCTGCTCAAACCCAGCAACAAACTCGTGCGCCGCATCCGCGCGACGCGCAAGGATCTCTTCCTGGTCGGCTTCAAGACGACCGTGGGTGAAACGCCTGATGCTCAATACTTCAAGGGTCTTGATCTCGTGAAGAAGGCCTCGTGCAATCTCGTCGTCGCCAATGACCTTACAACCGGCCTCAACATGGTCATCACGCCCGAACAGGCACGCTACCACGAGACGACCGACCGCTTAGCGATGTTGAAGGGTCTGGCTGAAATGGTCGCCCTCCGCTCCAATCTGCACTTTACGCGAGTCGAGGTTGTGCCAGGTGATGCCATCCCCTGGTCCTCTGAGCTCGTCCCCGCCTCGCTTCGCGCGGTCGTAGACCATTGTTGTGCGCGTGGCGCCTACAAGCCTTTCCTCGGTTCCACGGTCGGTCACTTCGCTGTCAAAGTTGATGATCAGACGATCCTGACGTCACGTCGCAAGACAAACTTCAATCATCTCGATGAAACGGGTCTCGTAATGCTCAAAAATCTGGGCCCAGATCGGATGCTCGCTTATGGCTCCAAGCCTTCAGTTGGTGGCCAGAGTCAGCGCATCGTCTTTAGTGAACATCCCGACGTGGACTGCATCGTGCATTTCCATTGCCCGATCAAGCCAGACTCACCTGTCGCCGTTCGCAGTCAGCGACCCTATGAATGCGGCTCACACGAGTGTGGCGCAAACACAAGCGCCGGCCTGATGCGCTTCGACAACATTCGCGCCGTCATGCTCGACAAGCACGGTCCGAATATCGTCTTCCATCGCGACACGGATCCTGCCAAGGTCATCCGCTTCATCGAAGACAACTTCGATCTCGAAGGCCGCACGGATAACGTCCGCGACGCCGCTTAAACACAAGCCCCCCGAGGTACCTCGGGGGGTGTTTTTATTCCACCTTTCTCAATTCCACCAAATTGACATGACCTGTTTGGCCTAAAGGCTCTCCGGCGACAACGACGACGTCATCGCCGACTTGCAACATTCCCCCATCGACCAATTGGGACATAGCCGTATCGAGCAGATCTGATAGAGAGGTTGCGACCGGCACAAGCCATGGATAAACCCCCCAAGAAAGCGCCAATTGACGCACCACCCGATCAAAGGGCGTTACGGCAAAGATAGGAACCCCCGGACGATAGCGGCTGACAAGACGTGCCGCATGACCTGACAATGAGGCAACGATGACGGCTTTTGCGTGGCTCGCCTCGACAAGAACGGCTGCCACGTTTGTCATCGCTTCTTCAGCCGAGGCGGTTTCACGCAAACAGGTTGGCAAGTCATCATAATGACTCGCTTCTGTTTCGTGAATCGTTTGCGCCATGGTCTGCACCGCTTCGACGGGAAAGGCTCCGCTTGCCGTCTCGCCCGAGAGCATCGTCGCGTCCGTGTGATCGATCACGGCATTCGCGATATCTGATATTTCAGCTCGTGTCGCCCGTGGCATACGAATCATAGAATCTAACATCTGGGTTGCCACCACGACCGGCTTTGCCGCGGACAAACATTTTTGAATAATTTCTTTTTGAATCAACGGAACACGTTCCGCGGCAATTTCAATCCCAAGATCCCCCCGCGCCACCATAATCCCGTCCGCTTCCCGCAAAATTTCATCAAAACAATCCACCGCTTCTGGTTTTTCAATCTTCGCGATCAATAAAATCGGTCGTTCACCTTTTTTCCCCTGCTGCTTTTCCGCATCTTGAATCAACTGCCGCAATTCTTGCAGATCTCTCGCCGAACGGACAAAAGAAAGGGCGATCCAATCTACCCCCTGTTCAACACCGAACTTGACGTCGTCTCGATCCTTATCGCTCAAAGCAGATATGGACGTTTTGGTTTCAGGAAGATTGATCCCCTTGTGCGAAGAGAGCGTCCCTCCATACACCACCTCACATACCACGTCTTGCCCCTCGACGCGTACAACCTTCACCTCC
>CAYGGQ010000021.1:0-8215 GCA_964349535.1 uncultured Gammaproteobacteria bacterium
CGCAGTTCTTCTGTTTCCGTGAGCGGACGCCGATCTTTTTTATCACCAAACCGTTCCCAATAGGGCCAATGGGGGCACTGAAAAAAACGATAGAAGTCAGTGGCGGTGAGGGGACGGTCTATTTTTTTCATGTGCTAGGTCAGACGGATTTCCGTCGAAGCCCGCCAACCTTTTTGTAATACAGTGGTCGCTGTATCTAAAATTTTCATGGAAAAAGTATCAGAGCTAGGTTCTGCGGTTTCAAAGTAGATGGTCATCGTTCTATTCGTGCTTGGATCATAACAACCAGTCATTAAATGTCCCACAGGTGCACGCCCAAGCGCAAAACATTTTAAGGCAAAGATGAGCCACGTTTCAGGCGTCAAACCTTTTACTTCGGACGCGGTGTGTAAGCGCATTTGAGCTAAGGACGCTTGAGCGGGTTGGTCCAATGGACATGCATGTTGTTTGATTTTGACGGAGGTACTGTTTATTGGTTTCGTAGAGAGAGTATTCTCGAAGAACCAAGCCTCTCCATAGACCATGCACCAGCCAGGGGTTGAAGATTGTTCCATGTTTTTCAAAATTTCTTTTTTCGTGTTTCCGTCGTGCTGGTTTTGATTAAAGAACTGTGGATCATAAATAAGAGCGCCGTTTACAATAGCTCTTTCCATAGCCTCATTTCTAAACCCAAACGGCTGTTCTTTGTTGATGCGATAGTGCCGCGCTTCTAAATAGCTTTCTTTGAATAGCCCTGTGCGTCTCGTTCGGTTTTCAGATTTTGAGTAGACCCAGGGCGCAGCCTTATTTTCTTGTTTTTTTATTGCAAACTGTGCCACCTTTTTTATTAAATCAATCAGAGACATCCCAAACGGAACAAGTAAAAAACTCCGTCCCTCCGTTTCCCATTTTTCGTTTACTACGTCTTTGTGTCGTGCTACAGCCGCCTTGACCTGCTCATACGTCGGTAAAGGATATTCTTTTCCGTCGATACCTACGATCCCAAGCCCCTTGGATTGAGGGAGTTCACTCACGATGCCAGCGTCAATCAAAAGCTTTTTTTGCGCATCGTACTCTTCTCGAAGATTAAGCTTTTTCTCCAATGCTTCCATGGAGATGGGGCCTTCTTCTTGTTTTGCCAAGGCAAGCTGTGCGGCCACCTCTGCCAGTTTTTTCATGACCATGTCTGGTCGCTCTTCTCTACCTTCTCTACGTCGATTTAACAGATCTTCCATCTCTGCCAATCTTGTCCGTCCATCATCCGCTTTGCGCCACCGTTCCAAGGCATCGGTATCACCATTGAAAAGTTGTACTTCTAAATCATCGCGTTCTCCTTCTAATCTCGCGACATCTCGCCACAACTGTAGATACCAATCTTCTGTTTCAAGTACGGCAAGTTCCTCCTGTTGTTTTTTTGATAGAGCGAGATTTTTGGCAACCCGTTTCCCCGCCTCGCTCATCTCCTCGTCTAGAGGCCTTTTATCCGTCAGAGCTGCAACCGCAATACCAAGATCTCCCGTGACAGGGTCCGTGATTTTTCTTAGTTCCATCACGGTGGCAAGCAGAGCTGTTTTTAATCGTTGACGTTCTTCTGCTAAGCGAGCCGACGTTTCGATCTGATCGTCTGGTGGTGGCAGGTGGAGAAGCTTACCTTCGGGTGACATATCACTCACATTACATCATTCTCCCTGCTTTTTGGCTAGCACGTCCCCGCTGTCATCCTCGCGAACGCGGGGATCCAGCGTGCGCTAGCACCAACTAAGAAGGTAGCCCTTTGTTCTCTCAGCTGGATCCCAGAGCTAAGCTCAGCTTTGCCGTGTCTCCGTCAGACTTCGCACGAGGATGACAAAAAACAGTTCATGATTTGTTTTCTACTGATTGAACAATCAAAATGAGGGTCGTGGTCCAAAAGCCAAGGGTGATGCCAAGGAATAGCGCGAACATTTCTCCATACCAGAACCAAGATGGGAGAAAGGTCGGGGGTTTGATCAACAAAAAGCGGAGACCGAGAAGAGCAAACCAGAGGGTGTGTGTTACAAGTGACCACAGAATGATGCCAACAATATAAGAAGCAAGCATCCGTGGCGGTTTTGGAAGTCCGCGCAGAGGATGAAGGGGTTTATCGGATCGTGCAGGGGGATGAAATAGATTCAGATGACAAAGATTTACGGAAGATCAAGGCTTAGGACGCGAGCTCCATCAACCACGAAGATTTTTTTGGCGGTGAGGTCGGCGGTCACGAAGGTAGGGCCTTGGAATTCTGGGGAAACGATTTGAGCAATGAGTTGACCATCTTTACGGAACACAAGCACGCGTTTGCCGACGGGATCTGTCACAACTAGGCGATCTGTGTCGAGCGACGTCCAAAGACCAGCGGCGCTCGTAAGCGGAGGATCGATCGGTTGGGCCGCCCAAACCTCTTCGGCACCGGAAAGATAGCGCATCAAGCGGCCGTCTTTGAACGCGATGTAGACGTTGGAATCGATGGTCAGGGCAACGGCATCACCGAGTTGTGTCGTGTTTTGTTTGAGATAGGCTGTGGGTGAGCCAAAGCCGTTTTCCACGGCCGCATATTTCCAAATCATGTTACCGCTAGCATCCAGTGTGTAGAGGCGGCGGTTGTAGATCATTGGGCTTTGAACGGAGGTGGCTTTGCCAAGGGCGAAAGGGGCGGTCACCGCTTTTCCAGAAAGACCATCCACGATGATCGCTTGGTCATTTGTAAGAGCGATGACGCTGTCTGGACTTGAGGCCAATCCAATAACGGTCGAGGTAACGGGCAACGTGATGCGCTTTACCTCTTTTGTAGAAGGGTTCACGCGAATGAGATCGCTTTGGGATGGATCTACGATATACAGAGTCCCTTTTACGATCTGGATCGCCTTGAAGGCTTGCTGGGTCGTTGTCTCGGCAGCCAAAACTTCCGTGGGGTGATCGACAAGCACTTCGTGTCGCAGTTTAGTCGCGACCTCATTGAGTGCCGCGTTTAATTCATCCTTCGCTTTTTGTCTCGCTGGTTTTTCCCCATCCAAACTTTCAGCGATGACGCGCGCTTCATTCAAAAGACTTCGAGCCTGCGCTTCGTTGCCGTATACAAGATCCGCGTCCGCGCGATTTTTTTTATCCATCGCTTGGTCGTACGATAAGTTCCACAGCGTTTGTTCTGCTGCCGCGCGTTTGGCGTAGCGATACCAGATCGTGCCTCCGACCGTAACGACGAGCAGCACGGCACAAGTCGCAAGGATGAATTTACGTTTTTGGGTCATAAAATCTCCATGTCCTGCATTTAAGCCGCGCAGGCTTGCCATGGCGAGAGGGTCTTGGGGTGATCGTGGGGCGCGTTTCGTGAGATCTTGCGCTCGGTCTTTGAGACGGCCAAGAAAGGGTTTCAGTTTTTCCGTCCAGAGGACCTTCATCGATTTACGGGAAGGGGTTCCGAGCGGGGTCAAAGCGGGGGAGAGCATGGTTTGTGTTTCTTCCTCTTCGGAATACATCTTCTCAATCGATGCGGTGCTCTTATTCCCTTCTTCTTTTGTCGTGTCCGCCACCGTTTCTTTTGGTGGATTGAAGGTGCTGGTAATGACGACGCCCGCAAAGTCATCTGGGATATTCCGTTGCTCCAATTCCTGACGAATTTCTAACGCCGCCGTGACAGGAGGGGTCGTTGTGAGTCGCTCGACCAGCTCAAGCTCGGCGCGCAACCGTTCAAAGTTAAGCGTGCCGGCGAATAAGATGTCTCCCGGCCGCATGTCTCCACACAGGAGTGCCGCGAAAGGTTTCATCACGTCAATTTCAACGGGTTGTTCCAAGGAGCTGAACAGATCAAATTTTTTGTAAGTGCCATCTTCCTGTTTTTGTAAGAAGATATTCGCAAGACGCCCAAGGCCCGCGAGACACAAATGTCCGTCAGATAAATCGATCAAAAACATGTTGATCCGGTTCCACGCGATGGGCGAAGGTTCTTGCTGGAGAAATTGGGCGACCGCGTCATTGAGGCACTGCACCAGTTTTTCAAATCGAGCCATCGGATCCGTGTCAAAACCAGAGGTCAGCCGACGAGCATGTTCCGCGGCGCTGTTTAATACATCCAATAGTTGTTCATAGACGTACAGCGTGGAGTGGATTTCGACCAAGATTACGAGGGTGGACTTTCGTTTTCCGCGAAGATCCGCGTCGTACCGAAAGACTCCGACGATTTTTTCGTCGAGGGTTGACTGGTTCACCTCTATTTCTGCGAGCCGGAATTGCTGTTCCATGATGGTTTTGAGCTTGTTTGGAGTATACGTGTGTTTTGTTTTGTTCGTCGATGCCTTCTTGTCAAGACGCCTCACATGGGGCAGGATAGGCTACATAGCATGCTTGAACACCTTTTTGGTTCACAGACCCGTGCCAAGCTCTTGAGCCTCTTTTTGCGGCATCCAGACGAGGCGATTTTTGTGCGCGAAATTACCCGTCGCATTGGCACACAAATTAACGCGGTTCGACGCGAATTATCAAACCTTGTTCGCCTCAGTCTGATTAAAGAAATCGAAGTAGACGAACCGGAGATCATCAAGGGGAAAAAACGCCCAGGATTGAAGCGGAAATATTATCAGATCGACAGGACGTTTCGCCTTCTCCCTGAACTCACGACGCTCGTCTTAAAAGCGCAGGTGCTGATGGAGCAAAAATTGGATAAAGAGCTCGCGAAGATCGGCGATGTACGTTATCTCGCTTTTCTAGGGGCGTTTTTGGGCCCAGCCATTCCGGGAAAAGTAGATCTCTTTATCGTCGGACAGGTGGACGCGCGCCGACTCCGTTCGATGGTCGCCGATATTGAAAAGCAATTAGGATTTGAGATTAACTATTCTTTGATGACACTGGATGAGTTTGCTTATCGCAAGGATATTACGGACCGTTTTTTGTACGCGATTTTAGAAGCCCCGAAAAACGTGGCCGTCGACCGTCTCCACGAGAAAAAGCCTTTGGATACCTAACGTATGGCGTGGTTATTCATCGATACGCATACACGCGGCGAGTTCCGGGTTGGTTGGCTTTTTGCAAAGCGGGCGCCTCAAGTGAAGACGTATCAGGGACAGACGCAACGACTGCTTTCTCATGTGATGAATTGTTTGACCCGTGTTTCAAAACGAGCCTGGGTCGGAGTGTGTGTGGTGGCAGGTCCAGGTTCCTTTTCTGCCGTGCGGTTAGGGGTGTTGGACGCAAACTTGTTGGCCCGCGTGTGTCAAAAACCACTCGTGGGTGTCTCGGTTGATCAGGCACAAGATCTGACACAGCTCACCACGCTTTTAACGGAAGGAGCGATGGCGACTTCCACCTATGTTTCTCCTGAATACGACGCAGAACCGAATATCACGGTGCCGCGTATTGCCCTCGCATGACCCGTCTTCGTTTTTATCAAATTCTTCCCGGGACCTTGGTGTGGATCACCCTGATTGCCTCGGTTCTGTTGTCGTTTATCCGACCGCTTTGGATGATTTATTTTATTATTTTGTTTGATTTTTACTGGTTGCTTCGCATCGTCTACTTTATCCCATTTTTGTTGAGCTCCTGGGTGCGCTATCGCAGGGCATTAAAGCGAGACTGGCAGACAGAGGCCATGGCACTCCCCGGATACGACCGTATTCGTCATTTGATCTGTTTGCCGACCTATAAAGAAGATATTTCGGTGATTCGAGAGACGCTGAAAGGTTTATCAAAGACCACCTACCCGGCAGATCGTATGATGATCGTGCTTGCGGGGGAGGAGCGTGATCGAGAGCGGTTTGAAGAGGTTGTGCGTACGATCACGCCAGAGTTTGAAAAGGTATTTTTTCGTTTTTATACGACGATGCATCCGGTCGGATTATCTGGAGAAATTGCCGGGAAAGGGTCGAACTTGCATTGGATGGCTCATCAGATTCAACCAAAATTAGAAAAGATCGGGATCAATCCAGACGACTTGATCGTTTCTTCGTTTGACGTTGATACGTTGGTGCACCCGAAGTATTTTTCCAGTCTGACGTATCTTTATCTGACCGTTCCAGAGCCCACGCGAAGCTCGTATCAGCCGGTGGCACTTTATAACAATAATCTCTGGGAGTCGCCGGCCGCGGTGCGTGTGGCTATGTTTGGAACGACATTTTGGTTGATGACGGAGCTCGCCCGTCCAGAAGGGATGATGACGTTTTCGTCGCATTCCATGAGTTGGCGGATGTTGCTCGACGTGGGTTTTTGGCAAAAGGACATTGTTTCCGAGGACTCGCGTATTTTTTTGCAGGGGCTTGTTCATTATCATGGAGAGTATCGGGTGACCCCGGTACATTTGCCTGTGTCGATGGATACGGTGATGACAGGGAGCTATTGGAAAGCGTTGATCGCGCTCTATAAGCAGCTCCGTCGCTGGGCATGGGGGGTGGAAAATTTTCCGTACATGGCGGTTGCGTTTGCGGCAGATAAGAAAATGTCACGGATGAAGAAGATCGGTTGGTTGTTCAAACAGTTGGAGGGGATGTACACGTGGGCTACCGCGCCTTTTCTAATTTTCATTCTTGGCTATTTGCCGTTTTGGGCGGCACCGGAACAGTTTCGCTCTTTTGCTATTTTTCAAAACACTCCTTTCACCCTGCAATGGCTGATGCGTCTCGCGATGATTGGTTTATTCGTTTCTGCCGGGTTGGCGTTGACACTCCTTCCGCCACGACCGGCGCATTTTTCACGTCCGTATGCCTATGCCATTATTTTGTTACAATGGCTCCTTCTCCCTGTGACCTTCGTGATTTTTGGGGCTTTACCTGCCATCGACGCGCAAACACGTCTGCTTTTGGGAAAAAATTTGGGGTTTAGTGTTTCTCCAAAACGGAAGGTCGTGGGAGCGAACGGTCCATCCTCTTAATCTATGGTTGAAGCACAGCGCGTGTCATTGCACGTGGCGGCATGGGATCATCAGCCGTATCTTTTAGATTTGTGCGCCTCGTTAGAACGGCAAACGTATCGTGATGTGCAAGCGCTGATTTCGGAGTATGCCTCGGTTCGTGATCAAGAAGCAGGGATTCAAAAGACGTATCCAAACGTCGTGTCTCTGCGTCATTTTCAGGTTCAGTCGTTTACGGCTGTGCATAATCGTATGATCGCATTCGCATTGGCTCGATGGGCCGAAGCGGTTTGGGAGGATCGTTTTATCGTCATCGCTCATCCGGATGTGATTTTAGAACCAGAATGTCTCGCGCGTCTTGTCCGCGCGTTTGAGATAGATCGTGAACTCATGGTCGCAGGTCCGAAAATGTTGGAGGCGACCGCACATTGGTTTGAAGAAGGTGACGACGGCTGTCGCGTGGAGTTTACCGATCAACTAGATAGCGTTGGCCAACGGTTAGACCGTCGTCGTCGGTTGCGTTCCATTGGCGCGGGTGAGCAGGATCAAGGTCAGTATCGCGAGCGCATGGAGGTGTTTGCTGTTTCAAGCACTTTTTTTATGGTTCGTGCTTCCGCCTTGGTAGCTTTGAAAAAAGACGGGCCTTGGCTGGATGAGGCTCTGGGAGAAACAGCAACGATGATCGATTTAGCTTGGCGGCTTCAGTTGATGGGCGGAAAGGTGGCCAGTATCCCCACGGCTGTTTTATGGCATCACGCGCATGCTCCTAAAGAATCGCAATCAGATCTCTGGGCTCGTTTAAAGAAGTGGTATGGGGTTGTTGGATTCACTGAACGCGTTCTTCGAGAAGAGTTGTGGTTGGTGCGTGCAAAAAATGAACAAGCCATGAACGGTGTGCTGTCATTGCCCTGGTTAATAGTGGACTGGTTTCAAGGACTGTTAGTCACGTTGATTGATCCTCGTTTGTGGTTCGTTCATGCGCGTACCGTGATAAAACTACCTTACATGTGGAGCCAGCGTTTTGCATTTAGCAAGAAGGTGAGGCTGTCGGCAAAGGAGATGAGGGAACGATTGAGATAAAAAACAACCCCGATACAGGATCGAGGTTGGGAGTGTTCACTATTCGTCGATCTTTTTTGGGGATAGAGCCCCCGTGCGCTTCACGGGGGCATAGGTCTGTTCCAACGTCTGACGTACGTCAGACGGCAAGAGGGCAGCGAGTCGTTCTTTTGCCTTCTCGAAAGGGCGGCCGTGGCTCTCGAATAGGCGTCTGGCAATGGTTGGTGAACCTACCATGAATCCGTAGGCTTGATCGACGGATTGATAGCTAGCGCGGCGAAGATGCGCTTCGAGGCTCGAGCCGAGCTCTGCCAGCGACAAATC
>CAYGGQ010000021.1:8315-10823 GCA_964349535.1 uncultured Gammaproteobacteria bacterium
TGGCATAATTTAAGTCATGGAGTCACCGCAGTTGTTAACCTGTCCGGGGGTACCGGCATTATCAGCACCAGCGTCTGGCGGACCTGCGCGTAAGGGTCGTGTTTGGCATAGGTTGGTGTTGGGTTTGGTGATCGTTTTTTTATTGCTGTTAGCGCCTTTGGTTTATGGCGGGGTGTTCGCGGCGACCGCGGCGTACCGTCTAGAGAGTCTTCAATCATCCATTGCCGCGCGTTTCGCACAAGGGGATCTCGTGGGTGTTGGTCAGGATCTGCAGGATGTGAACGAAGCGGTGGCGGACATTCAATCAGGTTTGGCAATGACGTCATTTTGGCGTTCGGTTCCATGGATTGGTCCGCGATTGATGGCTTTGGATCGGGTCACGCAGATCGGTCACGCACTGTTAGAAGGCGTAGAGCGAGCCCTTGTCGCCGCAACGAGTGTGCAAGCAGCCGTCGATGCAACCGGTTCGATCACGAACCCTTCGGCATTAGGCATCGCTCCGCACCGCTCTTTTCGTGATTTGAGTGTGGAGGAAAAACGGACGGTGTTGGCTCGCGCGAGCCAGTCGCTGACGGATATTCGCATCGCGCGAGAAAAGATCGCCATCGCGCTCGATCTTTGGAGTCGTATCCCGCAAGATGATCTTGTTGCCCCGGTCCGTTCAAGATTAGCACCGCTCATGGAACGTCTCACATCCGTTCGTGTCACTTTGGACGAGGTCCTATCATTGGCAGATGTCTTAATGCCGTTCACGGGTTATCCAAAAGAGAAAACGTATCTCGTGTTGCTTCAGAATGCAGATGAGCTACGACCCACAGGTGGGTTTATTGGCACGATCGGTCTCGTGAAAGTCGAAGCTGGAGAATTGAAGCAGGTTGATTTTCAAGATGTGTATGCCATTGATGGTCCCGTCCAAAACGTGTGGAAAGACGTGCCACCGGAGATTTTAAGACGTGAGCTTGGGGTCAAAGCCTGGTTCTTGCGCGATCGTAATTGGTCACCAGATTTCCCAACGACCGCGGTAGACGTGATGGACACGTTTCGTCGCGAATATGAGTTGGCAACCTCTGTTCCAGCGCCGCATTTGGATGGGGTATTGGCCTTTGAACCTGCCTTTTTTCAGAATATGTTACGTTTTATTGGTCCGCTCACCGTTGAAGGTAAAACGTTTACGGCGGATAACTTTTTCGATCAGCTCGAGTACGATGTTGAGATCGGCTATCACGGTCAGGGGATTCCGATGCGGCAACGAAAGGAGATCGTGTCGAAAGTAGGGGACGTCTTGATCGAGACGCTGATGAATCAGCCCGCATCTCGTTGGCCGGAGTTGTTGAATGTGGTGTGGACGTCGTTAGAACGCAAGGACATTCTTTTGTACGATCGAGATCCAGCGTTACTCGCAAGATTGGATGATCGCAACTGGACGGGAAGAGCGCGGTCATCGTCGGAGGATTTTGTGTGGGTCGTTGATGCGAATTTGGCGGCACTTAAAACAGATGGGGTTATGGATAAAAAGATTTTGTATCAAGTGGACGCGAGTCAGAGTTCGGATCCGTTGGGTCCTCTCGCGACCGTGACGTTGACCTATCGGAATACGAATCGTGTGATTGACTGGCGTCGGACACGTTATCGTTCCTACACACGCGTGTATGTGCCTGAAGGAAGCGAGCTTGTTTCATCCGATGGAGCCATGGCGAATGATTTATTGAAGACAGGTGGAACATTTATCGCCGGTCCCGTGGATGTGACGCGTGAACTTGGGAAAACGGTCTTTGGAGCCTTTTGGTCTATTGAACCCGGAACGACACGCACCCTTTCCTTCACGTATCGATTGCCTGTCACGCTCGGTCAAGACGACGAAGAAGGAATGTATCGTTTATTGGTTCAAAAGCAGCCTGGAACGAACACACAGTTGACTCTTGATCTCTCATTCGATAAGAAGTTATCAGACGCGGTGCCGCCAGAAGCCTCGAATCAGTTTGGGGATACGCGCTATCGAGTTGAGACGCCTTTAGATACGGACAAAATGTTTAATGTGAGTTTTTGATGCAGACAAAATAAAATATGTTTGGAAAAAAGATTGGCATTGACCTAGGGACGACCACGGTACTGGTTTATGTGCCGAAACGGGGCATCATTATCCACGAACCATCGGTGGTAGCGATTTCGTTGGTAGATAAAAAAGTACTTGCCGTTGGCAAAGAGGCGAAGGACATGATCGGGCGCACGCCAGAGAGCATTGTCGCCAAGCGACCACTTAAAGATGGCGTGATTGCGGACTATCGGACAACCGAGGCGATGTTGCGCTATTTTATTAATAAAGCGGTAGGCGGTGTTCGTTTTTTTCGACCTGAAGTGATGGTCGCTGTTCCCGGTGGGATCACGTCGACCGAACGTCGTGCCGTGATTGATGCGACGTTGTCCGCTGGCGCGAAGGCGGCTTATATTATCAAGGAGCCCGTCGTGGCAGCTATTGGAGCTGATATTCCGATTGGATCTGCTTCTGGC
>CAYGGQ010000022.1:0-10617 GCA_964349535.1 uncultured Gammaproteobacteria bacterium
TGTTGGCGTAAGCTTAGCCTAAAATGCCGCGAACGGATATCCCGCCCCTTCTCCCGCACCCGTTGGTCTCTTGGCGCTCGTCTGGCATACTATCTTTATTATGCTTCGATCTCACCTTGTCTTTGCGAGCTGCTGCACGCTCCTTTTAGTTGGCGGATTCGGTTGTCGAAAACCGGGTACGTTGACGAATGTTGCTCCCCTCCCAAACACCCTCCCTGTCACCGGAGCGCCCAAAACCGTACCGAAACAGATCGCTCCAACGCCCCCACTCGCGGCAACAACCCCAGAGGCTCCTCCAAAAAAATCTTCGCTCCCAGATATTATTTATCTCCGTGGGGTCCTCAATCGTTTCGCGCAGAGCAGCTCGTTCCGTGCCAATTTTACCGCCCCTCTCGCCCAAGCGTCTGCCTCTGGTACCGTTGAATTTGTCCGCAATAAAGGGCTGCATGGGGTCATGGATCTCCCTGGGCCCACACGCGCCGAGGTGATCGTCCTCGGTGTTGACGTCTACTTCCGTTCCAACACCTCTTCTTGGGTAAATTTAGGCGCGTCGAGCGAAGGCAAGCAAATTGCCGCGCTTTTTCAATCCGCGCTCTCCTTAAACGCAGACAACATCAGCGATGCTCTCACGGACACGACGGAAATCACCGCAATTCTAAACGATCCTACTGGATGCCGCCAATATATCTTTCAACCCAGCGCGACAAGAAATGCCATGGAAATTTGCGTCAAAAATGACCTCCCGGTCCGTATCTCATCGGTGATCGACCAACAAATGACGCAAGTCCACTACCGTGACTTTGATCAACCCATGACGATCGCGGCACCAAAATAAACCATCAAACAAAGATTTTCTCCGTCTTGACGATTAGCACTCTAAATGATAGAGTGCTAATATTGTTTTTATCTTATGCTGCCTCAAAACTTCACCACAAAAAGTCAGGAAGCACTGCAAATCGCCCATCAATATGCCCTGCAACATGGGCAACAGGCCTTGGAACCTCTGCATCTTTTCTTCGCTCTTCTTGAACAAGAAGACGGGGTTGTACCTGCGATTTTGAAAAAACTCGCGGTGCGTCTTCCGGTGTTGAAGGCCGAGATCGAAGAGCTCGTTCTTCAACTCCCAAAAATCAATGGCGGTGGCGGATTGGCGCAAATCTACTTAGCGCCAGAGATGATCAAGGTCCTCCAAAACGCAGAACGTGCTGCAAAACATTTTAAAGATGAATACATTTCGACGGAACATCTTTTGTTGGCGTTGGCGGATGGCCCCAGTGAAACAGCGACGATCATGACGACTCATGGCGTGACCACCGAGGCAATTTTAAAAGCGCTCAAAGATGTTCGTGGAAACGTGAAAGTCGACTCCCCTGAACCAGAGAACTCGTATCAAGCCTTAGAAAAATACTCCCGCAATCTCACGGCGATGGCGCGCCAAGAAAAATTAGATCCTGTGATTGGTCGTGATGATGAGATTCGTCGCGTCATGCAAATTCTTCTTCGTCGCACCAAAAATAATCCTGTCTTGATTGGCGAAGCCGGTACGGGAAAAACAGCGATCGTTGAGGGCTTAGCGCAGCGCATCGTCGCGGGTGACGTTCCAGAATCACTCAAAGAAAAAGAGGTGGTCGCGCTTGATGTTGGTTCTCTGGTCGCTGGCACAAAATTTCGCGGCGAATTTGAAGAACGCCTCAAAGCCGTAATTCGTGAGGTAGAAAAATCCGCTGGAAAAATTATTTTATTTATCGACGAGCTCCACACCTTAGTCGGCGCTGGTGCTTCTGGCGAAGGTGGTTCGCTGGACGCTTCCAACATGCTTAAGCCCGCATTGGCTCGCGGGGAACTACGCGCGATCGGTGCGACGACCATCCAAGAATATCAAAAACATATTGAAAAAGACGCGGCTCTGACTCGACGCTTTCAACCTGTGTTTGTGGAGGAACCTGACGAAGATGATGCGATTGCCATTTTACGTGGGATTAAAGATAAATATGAACTGCACAACGGCGTGCGCATTACGGACAACGCGCTTGTTTCCGCCGTTAAACTTTCTGTCCGCTATCTCACTGATCGTTTTCTCCCAGACAAGGCCGTGGATTTGATCGACGAAGCGGCCGCTGCTTTGCGTATGCAGATCGATTCGTTGCCAGAAGAACTGGACAAACTCAAACGCGAGTTGATCAAACTGGAGATCGAAAAACGAGCTCTCGCAAAAGAAGAAGATAAGGACTCCAAAGAACGCCTACAAGAAGTGGAACGACATGCCGCTGAAGTGCGCGAAAAAGCGGATCGCTTAGAAATTACGTGGAAGGCGGAAAAGGAATCCATCACCGCCATTCAACAGACTAAAAAGGAGTTGGAACAGTTGCGCAACGAAGCGGACATCGCGGAACGGCGTGGTGATTTAGAAAAAGCATCGGAGATCCGTTATGGGCGCATGCCGGAAATCGAAAAAACGCGTAAAACGCTTGAGGTGAAGCTCAAAGATTTTCAGGGTCAGCGCGGTCTTTTGAAAGATGCTGTCACCGAGGAAGAAATCGCGGGTGTCGTAGCTCATTGGACCGGTATTCCGATGCAACGCATGTTGGAATCAGAAGGCGCGCGCTTAAGCAAATTAGAAGAGGAGCTTGGTAAACGCGTGGTCGGTCAAAAAGAGGCGGTGCATGCCGTGTCGAACGCCTTACGTCGTTCTCGTGCAGGCATTGGCGAAGAAAAACGGCCGATCGGTTCCTTTTTGTTTCTCGGTCCGACGGGCGTTGGTAAAACGGAGCTCGCCAAGGCACTCGCTACGACCATGTTTGATGATGAAGATGCGCTGATCCGTATCGACATGTCTGAATACATGGAAAAACACGCCATTTCTCGTATGATTGGCTCCCCTCCCGGATATATTGGACATGATGAAGGCGGACAGTTGACGGAAAAGATCCGTCGCCGCCCCTATGCCGTCGTGCTCTTGGATGAAGTCGAAAAAGCGCATCCGGATGTGTTCAACACGTTGCTCCAAGTACTCGACGACGGACGTTTAACGGACGGTAAAGGACGTGTCGTAAACTTCAAAAACACGATCATCATCATGACCTCCAACATCGGCTCGGATGTGATTCTGGATTGGGGAAAACGTCACGGCGAGATTGGCTTTGTTGATGAGGAGGAAACAACGCCTGAAGCGAACGAAGGCAAAATGCGTGAGCAGGTTATCGGGATGTTGCGCGACCATTTCCGTCCAGAATTCTTAAACCGTGTCGATGAAATTGTCATGTTCCACACGCTCACCAAAGAAAATTTGACGCAGATCGTTGATCTGCAGCTCGCGCACGTCGCGAAGCGTCTTCAGGAGAAAAAAATCACGGTTTCTTTTTCCGAAAAAGCCAAAAAACTGATTGCGGAAAAAGGCTATGACCCTTCCTATGGTGCTCGCCCCCTCAAACGCGCCATTCAAGACCTTGTTTTAGACGAGTTAGCACTCAAAATTGTGGAAGGAAAAATTAAAGAAGGTGATGCGGTGACCGTGGATGCAAGTAAGGATAAAATTGTCATGAGATAAGAAAAGCCCCGTCCCGATGTCCGCCAGCTGGCGGATCGGGGCGGGGTAAAGAGGCTAGTTCCGACCGTGGGTGGAAGGATTGGGCTGCATCATGACGTTCAGTCCAGAAAACCCTCCAGACGTCTGATGGTGGACCTCATGGTCCACCAACTCAAGCGCTTGCGCTTGTAGGAAGAGGGACGGCGCTTCTGTTAAAGTCACGTATCCATTTAGGACGCAGTGCTCAAGACACGCACGCACATCGCACAAACAGCCGACATGCGCGACTGCTCTCGCGACTCCACGGACAAACAGATGGACGTGTTTTTCTGCGCGTTCAAAGCGAGTCTCACCACTTCCGGCTTCTGGCGGAATGAGACCAAGCACATGGAACGCGAGAATGCCCCACAACGGGCTCTGACACAGCAGATCTTCCTGCGTCACCTCTTGCGGCAACCCGGCCGCTTGAAGCGCCGCGAGGCATGCTTTGCGCTCCTCCGCGGAAAAAAGCCCGTCCCTTACAAGTTGAATCAGGGCAATATCAGCTTGAGCGATGGAGAAAGATCTCCAACCAAGCGGCTTGGCAATGCCGGGGAACAAGAACTCAACGCTTGGACGCAAGTTATCGAGTTCCGGACGACACTCTCTCCACCGTGCTTGTGAGCTGCCCGCTTCAGGAGGTAAGGAGCCGAATAAGTGATGCAGGAAGTAGGTCGCGAAGGCTGGCACCAGTGCCATTTCGATCCGATCCATCTGCGTCCGTCGTGTTGGCATTGGGCAATGCTCCAACACCAACGCTATCACAGATTGCCGAGCCTTGATTGGTAAAAACTTTTTTTGTACAACATCTGCAACGCTCGCACGCAACGTGGCCTTGGAAAATAGACGTTTTGTGACGGCTAGGACGCGACCCGCGTTGTCGGAAAACATAAGAGTGACAAAGCCTGGCCAGCGTGGCCCAAACATTCCCGCGGCACAAATGCGCACTTCCATGACGCAAGCGTCGAACTCAAGTTCAAACCTTTGCATGGATCTCTCCTTGTTGTTTGTGTGTAGAAAAGAACGCATCCAATCCTATCGTTGTTCTCCTTTATATGTCAATACAAAAGAGCCTTCCTTGAGGCTCTTTTGTATTCATTCCCTCTGCTTATGCCAATTTTTTGTACTGTGCTTCAATGGATTTCCATCGTCCCAGTAGATAGGATCGCACTTCTGGCACCTCTTTTGAAGCAACCTCCTTTGTTTTGCTGTAATACGCCAACACGTGATCCACGACCTCGGTATAGCGTTCTTTGGTGAGATGCTTTGTTTCCTGCAGTTTTTTCATCACCTGCATTTGCAGCTGTGTCGCCTTTTTTTGAGCGTCTTTCGTTAAAGCCTTGCCTTGACGGGATTGCAGAAAAAAACCTGCAGCTACGCCCAAGATAGCGCCTGCCATGAGACCAGCCCCAAGATGAGAAGAAGATTTTGATTTCTGTTGAGTCATACTGCCTGTAAAAAATGAGTAAGGAAGCGGTCACCTATTCCAAGAGTACCACAAACCCCTTGAAAAATAAAGGACGCGGCAGGCGGTCAACCATGTTATGATAGCGGCGTTATGCGACCCACACACCCCTCGTCCAAAACACAGGTCAATCTGATCGCCATCGGCGACTCACAATTAGATACCTTTCTTGAAATTCAAGAAGCCATTGTCACCAAGCAAAAGCAAAAAAAACAACGCCTCCTGTGCCTCAATTATGGTGATAAAATTCCCGTCACTCACATCACCCATGTTCCCGGTGCGGGCAACGCCTCAAATGCCGCCGTCAGCGCGAGCCGTCTTGGTCTCAAAAGTGCCCTCGTAAGTATCATCGGATCTGATGCAACTGGGCGTACCATTCTCGCGCAGTGGAAAAAAGAAGGGATTCAAACCCATCAGGTGATTATTGATACAAAACAGGCGACGAACGAGGCGACCGTTATCAATTTCAAAAGCGAACGTACCATCCTGACGCACAATCAACCACGGACCTACCGTCTTCCAAAACTCCCCTCAACGGATTGGATCTACTACACGGCGCTCGGAAACAACCACACTATTTTAGAACGAGAGATCATCACCTATCTCACCAAGCATCCTGCAACAAAGCTGGCGTTCAACCCTGGGACCACCCACTTACAGCGTGGATTGAAGGCACTCCTCCCTCTCCTCAAGCTCACCACTGTTTTTGCGGTGAACAAAGAGGAGGCTCATCGGCTCTTGGAAGATGACAAACTGTCTATCCCAATGATGCTGGCAGTCTTTCACCGCTTAGGTGCCACCGTCGTCCTCATCACAGACGGTGGTCTTGGCTCGTATGCCACCGATGGACAGAGCAGCTGGTTTTGTCCCATTTTTCCTGTGACGGTCAAAGAAGTGACAGGAGCAGGCGATAGTTTTACCAGTAGTTTTGTTGCTGCGCTGCATCACGGTCTCGCGATTCCAGAAGCCATGCGGGTTGGGACGGCAAACGCCTGGAGCGTTGTGCAACACATTGGCCCACAAGCCGGCCTCCTTACCAGCCACGAACTCCGTCTTGTGCTGAAAAAATTCAGCCGTGTTCAACCTCGACTCCAACGTATCTAACCTTTTTCTATGCTTGTCTCTTCTCTTTCCCTGCTCAAAAAAGCCCGCGCGCACCACTATGCGATTCCCGCGTTCAATGTTAATAACTTGGAAATCTTGCAGGCCGTGATGGAAGCGGCGACTTCTCTAAAATCCCCTGTGATCGTCCAAACAAGCGAAGGCGCGATCTCGTATGCTGGGCTTGAAATGTTGGTCGCCATGGTTCGAACGGCCGCGGTCGCAAAAATCCCGGTTGTCTTACATTTAGATCATGGAAAAGACCTGAACGTGCTCAAAGCCGCACTCAAAGCTGGCTATACCAGCGTCATGTTTGATGGTTCTGCCCTCCCCTACGCAAAAAATAAGGCGACAACAAAGCAGGTTGTTGGTTGGGCACATGCAAAAAAAGTAGCCGTAGAAGCGGAGCTGGGCGTGTTAGCGGGTATCGAAGATTTTGTGCGCGTGGAAGATCGGGACGCGAAGCTCACAAACCCGGAGCAAGCGGCAGACTTTGTCCGCTTTACCGGCTGCGACAGTCTTGCGGTTGCGATCGGCACGTCGCATGGCGCCTACAAATTTTCCGCGAAAGGCGGATCTGCGTTTGACAGAAAAAATAGGACGCATCTTGATATTGACCGCCTGCAAAAAATTGCCGCGCTCGTCAAACAACCACTCGTACTGCATGGCGCCTCTGGCGTTTTAGAGGATGTGACAGCTCTCGCTGAACACTATGGAGCAGATCTTGGCGCCGCTCGTGGCGTTCTCGATGAGGATATTAAAAAAGCGATTCACTATGGCGTTGCAAAAGTGAATATTGATACGGATTTACGCCTAGCGTTCACGGCTGGGATTCGCGAAGCTGTAGCTGATCTCCCGCGCGTGATTGACCCACGGAAGCTACTTCAACCCGCAAAAGACCTCATGACAGAGGTTGCAAAGCGAAAAATGACGTTGTTTGGAAGCGCGGGGAAAGCTTAGTTGTGTTCTAGCGAGTCTATCCGTTCTTCCATCGCACTCATACGTTGCTCCATTTGCAACATCACCCAGTACATATCGCGCTGATTCATCGCGTTCTGCCAAAACGTGAGGAGCAGCGCGCCAAGAAAAAGAAGACCGCCTAACAAAGGAACCCATGCCGTTGGCATGTGATCGTGAGACGGTGGACGTCGTTTTGGCATAACAGAAGCAAGTATAGCACAAAACTTTTCTTCATCGATACTTTTCTGCAAACAAAAAACCAGATACGCCGTTTAAAACGAGGTATCTGGTAAAGGAAAGAACTACGGCTGGACCCAGACCTCAAAGGTCAGGTCTCTGTTGGACAGGTCTTGCTTCTGCCAGCCAGCGAGATTCTGCTGCTGCCACTGGGTCCAAGCGAACCCGTTCGCATAGCGATCACCGCTGATGCCGACGCGGTAGAAGTTGATCTCCTGACAGTCTGGGAGACCCGTCCGTTCGACGACGAAATAGTACCGCGATCCCTGCTTCAACATCGCCTTGTTGGTGAAGGTGAAGTCGAGCTCCGGGCCAGGAATCTGAACGGCAACCTGCACGTTCATTGCAGGGATGAGCTCCGAGGTTGCGATACGCACTCCCTCTTCCGGCGCGATCCCTCCTTCGTACACCTTCATCAACACCGAATCATTCGGTCCGTTGATGCGTTTCATTTGCACACGGATCCGCGTGAGCGTTCCGGACAAGATGGAAAGAAACCCCTGCGCCGACTTGATGTCGTTACAAGTGCCGACAGCGAAGTCGTCATTCCCGTTCTTGAACGGGTTTGTCGCGGCAAGGGCCGGCGGCAGGACAATCAGATCCGGTGGCGGCTGACTCATGTCGATGTCGTCTGGTGGACCTGCCGCGTCGCTTGCGTCGTCCATCACACGAGCCATGTCCAAGGCAGCATCGTCAACGATCTGTCCCGCATCCGAGAGGTCTGGTATCATCGCGCGATCTGACACGTCCACCATGTCGACGGTCTGATCCGGCGTCATGTCGAACATATCGATCGCTTGATCGAGAACAACGAGAGTCATGTCGACGCTCGCATCGGACAGAGCATCCGCTCGTCTGAAATCCTCTGGCATCGTGAGATCGACGCCCGACATATCCATCGTCATATCCGGCGTCATCGTGACGCTGATGTCCACGCTCGCATCCATGGACTTACCATACTTCTCTTGCAGAGCGTCCCAGTCTTGGCAACTGGTGACGAAAAAGCTGATGCAACCCATAAACGCTGTAGTGACCAACAACCGCTTCTTCATGATGAAGTCCCCTTTCACTGTTGTTTCTTGAGTGACAAAGTACGACGAAACTTCCCTATTGATAACGCTTTTTCAGAACTTTGTCAATACCCACGGGGAAAAGAAAACCCCCGAAGCCCTAAGGCAACGGGGGGTGAAGAAAACCTAGTCAAATGTGCCCAGAACGAGCACACCTGAAGAAGTCGGCATGAGACGAACCGTGGATACGGGTGTCGTGGATCGCATCTTTCTCACGCGATCCCAATACAGCCACAAACCCACATCAACCGCTATGGCAGCGCCTCCAATGGCGATGGTCGCGATCCCTGCCTGTTGCTTTGTCGCGGACAGACTGAGATCCGACGGATCACAGGCCGGCGCACACAACTTGAGGAACCGACTATAGTCATCGTGGCTTGATGCCACCATCCCAGACCCAATCCCTACGCCCGCGACCGCGATCACCGCAAGCGCTACGGGGCCACCGATCGAAAAAGATTTCTCTGTTGCCCTCGTCGACGTTGACGGAACAAGAATGGGCTCGACCGAAACGATCGAAGGTGGCTTGACCGTCAGCTCTGGTGTCACCGTCATCGGCATCGACGATGCAGGAGGCGAAGCCTCTACCGATGGTTGCGTCGTACTCTTCTTCGCCTCCTCTGCTGCCTTGATCTTCTCTTTCAACGCTTTGATGGTCAGTCGGGTTTTTTCCCGATCCTGCTCATCCGCAACGTCGAGATAGCGATCATAAGCATCGATCGCTTCCTGCCATCGTTCGAGCTTTTCGAGACACACCGCTCGATTGTAGACAAGGTCCAAAGAGAAGTACTCCTTGAACGCGACATCGAACTCACGCAACGCCTCTTCGTAGCGACTTTGCATGTACAGCTCATGTCCACGTCGATAGTGCCCCTCCGCGATGAGCCGAGCCGGCGTCTTGTCGTTCACTGGCGTCTTCGCATCCACCATGGCGGGGTTGACCACGAACAGCAAACTCACGATGATCCATGTTCTCTTGTGCCGCATGGGCATTGCTCCTCTTTCTGACGGGTTTAACCTTTCAAAGAACTCGCTCCTGTTGTAGCCAAAAAAACGTTTTTTGTCAAGGGTTGTCCAGCTTGACTATTCTTTCTTTTTATCATAGTTTTACCTAGGCATTCAAACATCAACCGTCTCAAGGAGGTCGTCCCATGTCGATATCTGCGCACCAACAGAACCCAACAAGCGACCGTGCCCCCATGCCAGCTTGGTGTCATCATCACGGCTCCAAGATGCGGGTCATTCCGTCCAACAGAGATCCTAGAGATCCTCACGTACTGACCATTGCTGGCAGCGCGGCTCGTGTCCGTATCTACAATCGAAGAATGTCCGTGAATGACGGCTGGTACATTGATTGGGAAGTCACCTTTTCCCAGCAAGAACGAGCGACGGGGCGTATCTTCTTCACAACGGACGTTCTACGTGCGGCGTTCGGTCTTTCCGAAGGATTGACAATTCCAGGGGGGACCGCGTGGCTCCTTCAACAGTTTGACGCGGATAATGCTTGGCAGGGAAGATACATCCGGAAGGGCCTCTTTCTCAACATCCCGTGTCCAGGCACGGGACACGACGGCGACCCGAACGTTTCGATCCATCTGGATGAAACCATCAAGGCCGCGGTTCGCAAGCTGATCGAAAGCTGATCGAATAAGTTCTTCCGTCTTCTATGTCTTTACGGGGTTAATGCGTGACCAGCATTGACCTCGTTTTGTTATCACAAAAATCCGCCTTTAAAAAAATGACAAAAATTTCAATTATTAAAAAGCGAGCCCCAAGCGGAATTGAATTCCACAGGGGGCTCGAATGACTTGGTTGAAGGGTCGTCAGCGGAGAGGTTATTCCAGCCACCCAAGGTCCTTCAGTGCCTGACACTCGTCGCAGAGCTTCTTCGGCGGCGAGATGTAGCTTTCCGGAAGGGTATCAGCCAATCCGTCGCAACTCTTGCAGTAGAAGTACATCAGAGAACCGGCATGCAAACTGCTGTTGTCGATCTTTTTCTTTTTCGCGTTCTCCTCGCGTCTCTCTGCAAGAGCCTTCAAGGCAGCATCCTTGCCCTTCGTGGTCGCTGGTGCGGTCGTCATGATTTTAGCTCCTCAAGGTGCTCTGTCCTCTGCCGCCCTATTACGGCAGAAATCGTCAATTTTGATTTTCGACGATATCGTAATATCGCATATGATGAGCTTAAGGTCAAGCCCACGTACACCAAACATTCCACGTTG
>CAYGGQ010000023.1:0-7629 GCA_964349535.1 uncultured Gammaproteobacteria bacterium
GGCAAGAGGGGTAAAAGCACCCTATCGACCTTCGGTTTGGCATCAAAATAAATCTGGAAATACAGGCATTCATCCGTTCTCTTGCGCGTTGCGGGCAAACGCGTCTTATAATTATCTATTGGTGAACGGAGAAAGACGATTGACTCCAAGGGAAATGCTGCGTCTCCAAGGTTTCCCGGATGATTTCAAAATGGTAGGATCCAATCAAGAGGTGCGTAAGCAGTGCGGAAACAGCGTCGTGATCCCAAAAATTCATGCCGTTGCAAAAGCAATGATTGAGGCAATGAGCCGAAGGCCGTTGCCCGCAGTCATGCAACCCACCCTCTTTGATATTTCAACCGACACGATCAAAAAAGTAGCTTATGCCACGGAGTAAACTAAATGATGAAGCAAAGAATGCGCTCGATGCGATAATAAAAAAATCGAGAGTGCACTTTTATAAACCCATTCAAGTCGCTGAGGTATTGAACCATCACCGCCTTAAAAAAGGACTTAATCTTGAAGATCTTGAAAGCTATAGGAGTAGCTCGAAGAGATGGAGAGATGATGTTACCGCGTTGCTGGTGGGGAGAAGAAGCACTTCAAGTGCAAAGTATCAGGATAATGTTTTTGATGAAAACGCCATGCCTCCCCGTTTGCTCACACGACTGGGAGAACTGAATAAAAAATACAAAGGCGCGGTTGAAGCCTATATCTACAAGGCCTTACTGATGCGTTTTTCTGTCGTCCACGAAGTTGAGAAATACATCAAAAGTTCTGACCCAGAGACTTTCGACTTGAAAAAACTTGAAGCTTTGTTTATTCAAAATCCTGGCTTAAAGCGAAGTGTCGACAAAATGTATGAGGTCTCTGTTTATGCACTTTTTTCAACTTTGGTTCGCGCGTTAAAAGCTCAAGTGACCATTGAGGTTCTCAACCGAGACGCTGAAATCCTGAGCGACTTTGCGGTTTTTATCAAAGCGGTTTTAGGCATTACTCCGCAAGCTCCTAAATTGGTGCTCCCCGCAGCGGTATATCGTGTGGGTGTAACGAATGCGGCTGATAGAGGGCTCGACATACTAGCAAATTTTGGAGCGGCGATACAGGTCAAGCATTTGACGCTTACGCCTGAGACACTCGAGGACATCGTAGATAACATCATGTCCGATCGTATCGTTGTAGTTTGTAGGGACGCCGAGAAGAAACCCATTGAGGCTCTATTGAGCCAGGTCGGATGGAAAGAGCGAATTCAAGGCATCGTGACGCTTCAGGATCTGTCTGATTGGTATAAGGCTTGCCTACGCCAAAAATACCGTAACACTCTTGGATTGACCCTACTTTCCGATTTGATTCGAGAATTTAATGCGGAGTTCCCCTCTGGCGATGAAATAGGTCCATTCATAAGAAAGCGCGGTTATCCTATAATTGAAATGCCAGCCGGATGGGAAACAGCAACGAGTGAGTAAACGCAGCGAAAATGAAATTCTTAACAGGACTAGAAAGATAGTTCCTCGTATCAAATCCTCGGCCTTTGTTTCGCAGCCGCTCTTTGATCCCTTGCCTCGGCTCTTTTTTGTCGGCGAATTTCCGCTGACGCGGCAATCGCTTTTTTTGTTTCTGCAAGCTGGGCATCGGCTCTTGAGAGTTTGACGTTTTTCTTGGTTCCACTGTTTTTTCGACTTGGGGGTCGTTCTTTTTTGGGTGCTTCTTCGACATCTGAAACTCCCCTTCGTAATTTAGCCAATTCTTCTTCCGTGAAAAGCGTGAGGTCGATCACGCGATGTGTGGCAATCTCTTGAATCACAAGACCGTTGGTCGCTGGACTTAGATCCATCGATTCGCGCTGTAAAGAGCTACGCGAGAGTCCCACAACTCTACATTTTTTTGCGGGTCCTTCCAGAGTATAGGTCACGGGTTCACCCAACATAAAATTCTGCGCACCCACATAAAACGTATGCCAACCGGCTTCCATAATGTTTTCACGCAAGTTTTGTGACCATTGGGGCGTAAACCAGACATCTTGAATAGCCCACAGGCGAACGTGCGGATCAAGGGCGCCCAACTGGTCAAATATTTCCTGCTCTTGCGGAGACAGTTCTAGGCGTGCATCACGTACCGCTCGATCAGCGCTCCTCTCGGAAACAACGGCGGGGACAGGAACTTCTGCGGGAACATCTGAAAATTCGTACCACCGTTCCCTTTGTATGGCTGCTTGCAACGCCTTGGTTATTTCTCCCGTGGCGAGTAGATGAGCGATAGCCTCGCGCCTTCCTTCTGGTTTGAACCATTTCAATCCCTCAAAAACTCGTTTCTCCTCGGCACTTAAAAGAATCGTTGGCTGATTTTTCTCTCCCGGTTTTGTTTGAATATCTTTCTGTATGGCTGCCTGAAAACGAGCGATCGCTTCTTGATCCTCTTCCCTCTGCCGCAATTCCTCGTCTGATACCCGTCGTACGGCACCTTGTTCTTGAACGGGTGTCGAGACGGCGACCTCATCATCCGTAGGTTCGCCGTGAACGTGTAGATAGGCTGCTCCCTGTTGAATTTTTTTGATAAAAGCATGCAGCCGTCCAATCTGTGCTTGTTTGGCAACAATAAAATCGTTGAGCACCGTTCGATCACGATCAGATAAAATACGAGGTGGTTTACCTGGAAGACGCGTGAGCAGAACATCGCTTGGGTCTTCTTGTTCATCCAACGTTTTCCACAGCTCCCGCTCAGAAGACAGATAAGAAGCCCACTTCAATGGCTTTCTCTCCAACAAGAGTGGGGTAACAACCTGCTTTGCCTCATCCAGATCAAGATACCCATGCGTATATTGCGCATCCTTGTTTGGTGGCAACATGTTTCTTATCGCTCGTTGCGCGATCATGTTGGACCGAACAGCATCAACCGCCTCCGCAATCCAATCCACAGGTATTTCGACTTTATCGGGATGATCAAACAGTTCTTTTTCCTTGCGCATGTGAGCTTGCCATGGCGTCTCTGACCGTTCGCCTTTTTTTGCAGGTTGATCTGATGGAAACATGAAACTTTTTAACCTGTTCAACATACAAAAAGCAAGGAAAGAATAAGGATTGATTTTATGATACTCGCCGCTTCAATCTTTCGTCAATTTCACCCTATTTCCGTTCTTCTCCCTCGCTCTCAGCAACTCCACAAAAAATGGCAAAAGCGATACAAAAATAATTGCCAGAATGATCAGGGTGAAGTTCTGTTGTACGAGTTTTATGTTACCAAAAAAATAACCGCCGAGCGTAAAGACCCCCACCCAGACGATGCCTCCAAAAACGTTAAAAAAGAAAAACGTACGATAATGCATGGTGCTCAATCCAGCCACGAATGGCGCGACCGTGCGAATAATCGGAACGAAGCGCGCCAAAAAAATCATCTTGCTGCCATGCTGCTCGTAAAATTGTCGCGTACGCGCAAGATGCGATGGTTTGATAGAGCGCCCTGCCCATGGATGCTTTAAGATCTTTTCCCCGAGTTCCCTTCCAATCCAGTAGTTGACTGTATCTCCCAAGATGGCTGCTATCACCAAAACCAGCAACAACAATGGAAGGTAAAGCAATCCGAGACCCGCCAAAGCACCCGCCGCGAACAATAATGAATCGCCTGGAAGAAAAGGCGCGATCACAATCCCCGTTTCCAAAAAAAGCACGAGGAACAAAATCACGTACGTCCAAACGCCAAATTGCTGCACCACTTGGCCAAGCAAACGGTCAATATGCAAAAACATCTCAAAAACGACAAGCATGTGTGCGAGCATCATAGAGGAGAAGAAGGTTTTTGGAAATGTGGCGCGTATTTTACGGTCGGCAGCGATTCGATCTCGGTGCGTTCTTTTCCTGATAGCTTTCTTGCCTGATACGTCCCACCTAAATACAAGCTCCCCTTCACGTCTTGATTCACCTGATCCACCGCTTGATACAAGCGTTTTATTTTTTCTCTGCGTGCCTCTGACTCAAAAAGAGAAGACTGCCAACCCGGGTTTGGAACAAGGGCCAAAAACGTTGCTCCTGTTGCGCGATACAAACATCCCGGACGAACAAGAAAATGGAACTGTTCTTTCACCTTTGCAAAGATGTCTTCCGGATAAGCCGTGGGCCGATCGAACACCAGCTCCATCGAGCTGTCTTCAAACGATTGGGTACGCAACGTCACGATCAACCGCGCGCTTGCCAAATCTTGTTGTCTTAATTTGAAACAAAGACTCTCAATGTTTTTGAACACGCGCGACAGGAGCTCCTCTCGCTTACGCGTGGGCGGACGGAACGTGCGAAATTGACTCATGGATCCTGGTGTTCCACTCCCCGCGCAGACGACAGGAAAAACCGCCTCTCCACGCAGCTCGCGCCAAAGATCGTGAAACGGACGCGAGAAGTTCGCATAAATAAACGACTCACTTTTTTTCACAAAATCCAGCGCCGACTGCATGCCAAAGCGACGACAGGTGCTCGCCGTTCGTGGCCCAATCCCCCAAACTTTTTCTAAAGGCAGACGAGAAAGAAAGGTGGGCGCGTCTTCTGCAGAAATCACCACGCATCCCGACGGTTTATTCCATTTTGATCCGACCTTGGCCAGAACCTTAGAAACACTTAAACCCACCGAAACCGAAATTCCTAACTCCTGCTCGATCGTCGCTTTGATTTTTTGTGCCATGGCTTCGTAACTCATCTTCCACCGCCGATCGTACCCTGTGAGATCCGCGAACGCTTCGTCGATCGAATACTCCTCTACTTCTGACGTGAAGCGTCGGATAATCGCGTACATGCGCTCTGAAAAACGTTGGTACGCTTCGTAATCTGACTCCACGATCAATGCGTGTGGACAGAGTCGTTTGACGTCTCGCAGAGGCACGCCACGGTGGATCCCAAATGCTTTTGCTTCATAACTCGCGGCTGATATGATCCCTCGTTGTTTACCGGTCACAAGGGGCTTGCCTCGTAACTCTGGATGGAGCGCCTGTTCACACGACGCAAAAAACGCATCGCCATCGACGTGGATAATGGCACGAGACCAGCGTTCAGACGTCATATCCAAACTATACCCCTATCGCTGAATAGAACACAAATAGAACACTCTCACAACCCTCCTCTGCTCCATTTGTGAAAAGATCATACGACCTCTCCTTGCTCAAGAAACCCCTAAGAGGTATGAATACACTATGCAAACCCAAATATACCGCGTCAAAGGGATGCACTGCGCCTCCTGCTCTTCAACGATTGAAAGGACGTTCAAAAAAATGGAAGGTGTCCAGTCAGCCGAGGTCAATTATGGAACGGAAACAGCCAAGGTTTCTTTTGATGAAACAAAAACGAGCCCGCACCATCTCTCAAAAAAGATAGAGCCTCTGGGTTATGCGCTGGTTGTGTCTACTGCCGACACCTCTACTTCGCTTAGCGCGGGCGCGATGGGCATGTCCGCGAGCGACCACGCAGAGCATCTTGGTCTCAATCAATCCAAAAAAGAGAAGCTGACGGAAATAAAAGAGATGGGAAAAAAGGTGACTTCCGCCATTCCCCTTGCTGCTTTCAGCATTCTTCTCATGACCTGGGAGTTGCTGACGCAATCGGGTATCGCTCCAGCCATGACTCATTTCTGGAAAGAATTTTTTCATCATCTCCTCCCCCTCTTTGCGACGTACACGCTCTTCGTGGTTGGCAAACCTTACCTCCTCGGCTTTTATCGTTTTCTTCGTTACGGAAAAGCGAACATGGATACGCTCATCGGCATTGGAACGACGGCTGCTTTTCTCTACAGCTTTATCGTGACGGCGTTTGAAGAAGCGCTCCGCCCTTTTATCAACGTCGATTATACCTACTACGATGTCACGATTGTCGTGATCACCTTTATCGCGCTTGGCAAATATCTCGAAGCCCGGTCTAAAATCAAGACGGGAGAAGCCATTGAAAAACTCCTCACTCTTCAAGCAAAGACGGCGCTCGTCATCCGTGATGGAAAAGAAGTTGAGATCCCGATCCAACAGGTCGTCACGGGAGAGGTGGTCGTGGTGAAGCCCGCCTCAAAAATACCCGTAGATGGGGTCCTCTTGAGTGGTGCGTCCTTTGTGGACGAATCGATGCTCACCGGCGAGCCCATGCCCGTTGAAAAACAGGCGGGGGATGCCGTTGCCGCAGGAACGATGAATACGACCGGTGCGTTTACGTTCCGAGCAACAAAGGTAGGCGCGGAAACGATGCTCGCGCACATCGTCAAAATGGTGGGAGAGGCTCAAGGCAGCAAAGCGCCTATTCAAGCCTTGGCCGATAAAATCTCCTCTGTATTCGTTCCTATCGTGATCGTTCTGTCTTTTCTTTCTCTCGGTGCGTGGTTAGCTTTTGGCATTCCCACGCTTGGCTTTTCTCACGCACTTTCGTATGGCCTTGTGTCATTCGTCAGTATTCTCGTGATCGCCTGCCCCTGTGCTCTTGGTCTTGCGACACCGACGGCGATCATCGTGGGCGTTGGGAAGGGTGCGAAAGAAGGGATCCTCATCAAAGATGCGGCGACGCTTGAAAAGCTCCATAAAGTGACGACGATCGTCGTCGATAAGACGGGAACGATCACCAAAGGGAAGCCAGAACTTGTCTCTACGGAAGCGTACGAGGAAATGACGATAAAAGAGGTCGTGAGCGTGCTCGCTTCACTCGAAGCATTAAGCGAACATCCCATCGCGCATGCCATTTTGTCCTATGCGAAGCAGCAGGCCATCACATTTGAGACCGTCAACAAATTCGAAATGATAAAAGGAAAAGGTGTCAAAGGAGAGGTGCGAGGTGTGCAATATTTTGCGGGCAACGCAAAATTGATGACAGATCTTGGCCTCCTCTACGATATTCAGTCCGTCGCGCAGCAGACCAAGCAAGGGAAGACACCTATTTTCTTGGCAACACAAAAAGCAATGACGGGCATTGTCATGGTGGCTGATACGCTCAAGCCTGAAGCAAAACAGGCGATCCATGATCTTCATAAGCTCGGAATCAAAATTGTCATGCTCACGGGTGACGACAAAAATACGGCTCAAGCTATTGCTGACCAAGTAGGTATTGATGAGATCGTGGCAGAAGTCTTGCCACAAGATAAAATGAATACCGTGAAGGCATTGCAGTCAAAAGGTGAGATCGTGGCGATGGCGGGTGATGGAGTAAACGACGCACCAGCTCTCGCGCAGGCGGATGTTGGGATTGCGATGGCGACGGGGACGGACGTGGCGATAGAATCGGCAGGGATCACGCTTTTGAACGGCGACATTTCAAAGCTTGCAAAAGCGATTCGTCTTTCCAAACTCACCATGCGCGGCATCAAGCAAAACCTGTTCTGGGCGTTTATCTATAATATCATCGGCATCCCTCTCGCAGGCGGACTGTTCTATCCATTTTTTGGCTGGCTCTTAAATCCGATTTTTGCGGGACTCGCTATGGCATTTTCCAGCGTATCGGTCGTAACAAATTCTCTGAGACTCAAGACAAAAAAACTATGACACCTAACCAAAAAACATACTTTTTTTTCGTCAAAGGAATGCACTGTCCTGCGTGCGTATTTTTGACGGAAAGCGAACTCATGGAAGACCCGAGGGTTGTGTCTGCCAAGTCCAGCCTTAAAACGCGCTCCGTGGAGGTCTGCGGGGACTTCGGGGATATGCTC
>CAYGGQ010000023.1:7729-10417 GCA_964349535.1 uncultured Gammaproteobacteria bacterium
CAAATGCTTTTCCATGTTGGTCGTATCATTTCTTTCTTTGTGCTTGGCGGTGTGATTGGTATGGTCGGCACCGCGTTTCAACTGGGAGCAATCGGAACATTCATGCTTGGGCTTATCATCGGTTTGGTGATGCTGGTGCTCGGGATCAACTTGCTAGATGTTTTTCATTGGACGAAGCGTCTTCAACCATCGATGCCGAAGTTTCTATCGCAACGAGCGCTTCGCGTGACCAAGTTCAACCACACGTTTACTCCTGCGCTCGTCGGTCTTGCGACGTTTTTTCTCCCCTGTGGATTCACCCAATCGATGCAGATCTATGCCCTCTCGACGGGAAGCTTCCTCAAAGGTGGATTGACCATGCTCGCCTTTGCTCTTGGAACATTGCCTGTTCTCGCACTCGTGAGTTTCAGTTCATTCAGCGTCAAGAACAGTTCTAAGTCTGGCATCTTTTTCAAAACAGCGGGTCTCATTGTCATCCTGTTTGCTGTCTTCAATATCCTCAATAGCCTCGTGGCTATCGGCTGGATTCAACCCATCTTCAATTTCTAATGCCTGAACACCTATGAAAAAATTATTTGTCATTTCTGTTCTTCTCACGATTGGCTCGCTCGTCGGCATTATCCTGCTATTAAAAAGCAGCGGAACGAATAGACCGTACGTCACCAATGGACAGACGAACGTCTCCATTGTGGGTGGCGAGCAGATCATTCAAATCGATGCGAAGGGAGGCTACACCCCTCGTTACACCGTCGCGAAAGCAAACACACCGACCACGCTCAACGTAAAAACAAGCGGGACGTTTGACTGTTCATCCGCGATTTCTATTCCAAGTCTTCGCTATCGCGCCAACCTTCCTCCGTCTGGCATCACGCCGATAAAAATCCCTCCCCAGTCGGCCGGAACGACCCTCCAAGGGATTTGCGCAATGGGGATGTACAATTTTACCGTGAACTTCAATTGACCGTTCGTGTGTTGCGTAAACTTCAAATCCCCCCGATGTACATCGAGGGGATTTTTTGATCACGTCGTCTTTGCTTACGACTTTCCCTGACAGCCCTTGCAGGACTTTTGCACGAGCATCATAACGGCGGCTAAACCGACGAGGATATACACGACCCGTTCAACCGTTGGCCATTGACCAAGCAAGGTCATGACAAGGTTAAACTTCGCCACGCCGACCAAACCCCAATTGAGGGCACCAACAATCACCAACACCCAACTGACGTTATGAACGCTGCACCACTTTCCATTCATCATAGTACAATGAAGAAAACGAAAGAATTAGTAATGGTAGGATAGCATACATTTCACACCCGCGCCTCACAACAGAATTATCCACACCCTCCTCTCCTCTGCTATACTTGTTCTCAACTTATGCAACAAAAAGCTTACGCGGAACAACTCGCTCCCCTTCCGCAAAGAAAACCTGAAAAAAAACCACCTATCAAAGTCTTGCCTGCTCGTTCTCCAAGCGATCAAAAGGCAATCGATGATATGGTGCGATTCGAAGATCGTTTAGGTATTCATGGCATGGACAGAATCGATGCGATCGAGCGCGAAATCATCACAAATTTTCTCCTCCGTCCGGATGCTTCTATCGCTGATCGATTAGCAGGCCGTCTTGACCTGTTCCAAAAACGAGAACAGGTGAGAAGCGAAGCGGAAAGAATGTTGCTCACCCTCATCCCAGCGAAAAAAACAAACGCGGAAGCCGCTGTGTCGCGTGACCGTGTTTTTCGCACAACCATGACAGACCCCGCGCAACAGGCACATCATGATGAGGTGTGGCGACGCGATCAAGAAGAAATTGACACCCTTGCCAATTCTCATGCATACGCGCTCGCCGTCATTGATTTTATCAACGCAAAAATTGCAACGTTAGAAGCTGACCCAGAGCTTGGGAATATCATTACGCACGAGGCAGCAGAAGAAGCGGAACAACGTAAAGTGACTCCAAGAACCTACATCGACATTCCCCTCGTAGGAGCCACGAGGGAAAAACGTAACCGTCTTATTGAGGAATGGATGATGATGATCAACGGACCAAAAAAAGAGGAACTTGAGGATGAAATTCTCAACCTTCATAAAAAAGCCATCCAGATCCAAGACCGTCTCCCCCGCCCCTATCACGAACAGAATATCCGCCCAAACCTAGGAAATTTTTTAACCAACATGGTCCAGAAAGGAAAATACACCCACCACCCCACTCACGGAAAATATATCGTCAACCCTTAACCACCACCCATTTTTTCGGCTCATTCTCCTCTCTGCGCTCTGCCACGCAGCAAACCAAGTTGATATAATATGACAGTTGTATTACAGTATTAGCGTTCATTCTTATTCAAAACACTATGCGCCAAGTCTTGAGCCTCTCGCTACCAGCCACACATGTTCAGCAAATAAAATATTTATCCAAAAAACGGGGCCATGCTTCCGTTAGTTCTTACATCAAATATCTCGTTCAAACAGATGAGGACAGCGTCTCGGATGCCGAATTGTTAGAGGTGGTACGTCAGTCACGAAAAGAATATCAATCGGGAAAAACGAAAAAAGCAAAATCCATCGCTGATCTTTTATGATCATTCGTACCATTGCTTATTCGACCTCCTTTGTTAAACATCTTCGACGGCTTCCAAAAGACATCACGGTTCTTGCGATTGCGAAAGAAAAAATATTTAAAGAAAATCC
>CAYGGQ010000024.1:0-10350 GCA_964349535.1 uncultured Gammaproteobacteria bacterium
TGGTTCGTGTGAAGCCAGAAGAAATTTTATGCAGTGTGAGCCGTAACCCAAATGTTCGTATGGGATGCGTTCCCTCGTTTTATACCTCGATTGGTTATCTGCAGAAGATTCTGCAGAAGACATCAGAGGAGACGTTTTTCCATTATGATCAAAAATTGCTTGAACGAGCGATTATGAACGTTCAGGCTATGGAAGATGGGCAGCGGATGTATATTCAGGCAGACCCAAGTGTTTTTTCCTATGAGAAAAATGTTTCACCTTGGCGCGATGATGAGATTCGTGTTCCTCCTCTTTTTCATCCACCGGTGCCGCAAACAGACGGGCAATCACTTGCGACAGGGATTTATGTCTTAGTGTCTGGAATTCCAAATATGGAACGACTCTATGAGCATGTAAAAGAGCTTGGTTGGACGTTTTACGTGAATCAGCCACTTGCGAAATATCCTGATGCCGTGACGCTTCATCCGTCTTTCGTGGGGCACCCTTCCATTTTCGCTGTGTACGCAAGGGCGGCTTGGAATACCATTTGGCTTGCGAATCTGAATCGAAGACCCTTGCTCTGCCCAGACTTTCTCCCAGATGATTTTCCAGAGATTTTTTTCAACAACCGAAGCGTCGAGGCATTGGGTCTTGGCACGGTCATGACGAGCTCGATGGAGCCTGGGGTCGCCTTGGAAGCCTCCCGACGGTTGCAACCAGCGATTGATGAGTATTATGCCGCTTTGAAGCAAAAATACGGTACTTTAGACGGGATTGAGGTCGCCGCTTCACATATTGCGAGATCTTTGTTAGGGTAAAATCCACTATGGCACAAATAATCGTTGAATTCTGTCAAAACCACAAAGGAGATCGAAAACTCCTGGGTGAAATGATTGCCGCCGCAAAGGAGAACGGGGCGGATTATGCGAAGATCCAGACCATTTTTTCTAGTGATTTGACACGTCGGGAGCGTTTTGAAACTGGTGAAGTCTACCCAGATGGAACGATGAAAACGATCAAACGTCCCTATCAACCTGAATACGAGAGACTCCATCCTATGGATTTGACATTGGATGATTATGCGTGGTTTGTGGAAGAATGTAATCGCGTAGGGATTAAGCCGCTTACGACGATTTTTGCGCGTGGCCGCATTCAGGAGATGGCTCGTTTGGGATGGAACGAAATCAAAGTCGCCAGCTACGACTGCGCGTCCGTGCCTTTTCTTTTAGAATTGAAACAACATTTTAAGCACCTGTTTATTTCCACAGGAGCAACACATGACTGGGAAGTGGAACGCACGGCGCAGGAGCTTGCTGGTCATTCCTTTTCTTTTTTGCATTGCGTGACGATTTATCCGACTCCGCTTACGGAAATGCATTTACGTCGGATGCAATGGTTGCGGCGTTTTACGCCATCCGTTGGTTTTAGCGATCATTCCGCGGTTGCAAAGGACGGGGTGAAAGCGGCGCGCGCGGCTTTGGCATTAGGCGCTGATATTATTGAACGTCATTTTACGCTGTTGCCGGCGGATCAAACAAAGGACGGGCCTATCTCGATTACTCCCACTGAATTAAAACAGTTGACAGATTTTGCCAAATTACCCGTTCATGAACGCTTACAAGAAGCAAAGTCGACCATTCCAGAATTTGAACAGATGCTTGGTCAGGAACGACGCAGCTTGTCGCACGCGGAACTGTTGAATCGAGATTATTATCGAGGAAGATTTGCAACACAACAGCCTGTTTGGAATTGGGACGAGACGCGATAGAGGCGGACGCGACTCAACACTATGGCTCAACACCACGCGCACCTTTCTCCTGACGGTTTCGTAGAACATGCGGAAGCGTTGCGTGAGCATCATGCAGGGATGATGAGTTGGGGGATTCGCGATGGGCACTATTTGCAGTGGATGAAAGGCGTGTCGACGGATGCGAAGATTTTAGAGATCGGAGCTGGGAGTGGCGCGTTGGCAGCTAAGCTTCAAGAACAAGGATGGAAAAACATCTTTCTTGCGGATATCGATAATTACTTATCTGTCCCATCTGCGAAGCAGCTATCGTTTGTCCGTTGGAATGCAAACACCGATCGGTTACCGTTTGAGAATGGTTCGTTAGACGTCGTGTTCGCGTTACAGATCGTCGAGCATCTAGAAAATGTGTGGCACGCAACACGCGAGATGGCGCGTGTGTTACGTGTCGGAGGCCGCTGTATTATTTCTCTACCAGAAGGACTCTCGTTAATAAGTCGTTTCCGTTTCTTGTTGTCCGGCAATGTGATGGGTTATGACGAAAAGAATGACCACATCGCTTTTTTTCCACGCGCCGTTTGGAAGAAGATGATTGATCCTTCTTTTAAAACTATTCAAGTGGATTGGAGTGAACCTTTTTTAAAACTAGGAAAACGAAAGTTGCGTTTTCCACGTTGGCCATTCTTGCAACGTTGTTTGAGTCGGAAGGTTTGTTATGTACTTGAGCGCATTGAACGTCAGGAGGTTGTTCCAGAGTGGAAGCCTTTTGGTCACATTGCTTCAGAGGAACGGGATTCAGGCACGGTATGAACCGAAAAAATCTTTTCTGTCCCGTTTGTGGAAGTGACGACGCCGTCGTGGTCGATCGCCGCATGCTCAAGACAGGTCTTCATCAGAGTTGGTTGTGTGGCTGCTGTGGGATGGTTTTTGTGTATCCGCGTAAACCGTTGGCGACCTATCTTCGTTTTTATCGGGGGGATTACACGAGTCGGGTGTATGGGCTTGAAGACAAGCAGGAGGCTGTGGAGGAGGTTCTAAAATGGCGCAGGCGGCGATCTTTAGAAAAGATTGGGTATTTCCCTCGGTTTTGGAAAGGAAAGCTACAGGTGCTCGAAATTGGGGCTGGAATCGGGGCTTTTTTGGACGTGCTGCGTGATCGGCATCAGGCACGTGTTTGGGGGATTGAGCCTTCGCCTGCTTTTGTGAATGCGGCTCGTACGTATCTTCAGTTGCCGATTTTTCACGGGTCGTTTGAGGAGTGGACGAAAAAGAAAGGGGATCGATTTCCAAAACAATATGATCGTATTGTGATGGATCAGATCTTAGAGCACATGCTCGATCCGGTCGCTTTTTTATCTTCCCTGCATGCGCATCTAAAAAAAGACGGTCAGATTTTTATTAGCGTTCCTAATGTGGCCGAGCCCAAGGAGCCACGAAAAGATTTTTTTATCTTTGAACATGTTTCTTCCTTTTCCCCCTTCTCTTTGACGCTGCTCCTCGCGCGTTGCGGATATAAAGTGACGGGGATTTTTGCGGAGCAACCGGGTTCACTTCAGGTCACGGCTGCTCCGTTCTCTTCTCGCGTGAAGATGGTTCAACCAGAAATAATAGGTTCTCCCGTCACGGCAAAGATGGTGAAGAAACGTTTTGCGCGTTTATGATGCTTCATACCGGAAGGGAGGCGGAAAAAGAACGAGGATTTCGAGGGATCGTCTTTTTTATTCTTGTGATGGCCGGTGTCTGGGCATTCTGTCAGCTTTTGGATAGCCCACGTCCTTGGTTTGATGAGGGGATTTATTTGCAAGCAGGCAAGCTCTTGGCGGAAGAAGGACGATTTGGTTTGCGTGTGACGCCAGAGATCGTGGAGAATTTAAAATCGATTACGGTCGGCTATCCGTTGATCGCTCCCTTAGCCGGCTTCTTTTTTGTATTCGGTTCGTCTTTGGAAGTGGCACGGATCATGATGGTCCTTTTCTTGTTGGCGTTTCTTGGATGTGGCGCTCTGCTAAGTCGAAAGCTCTATGGAAGGAAGGCGGGAGTCACGAGCGCATTATTGCTTGCCTCGTTTGCTCCCCTCTATGGAAACGGAAAAAATGTGTTGGGAGAAGTGCCCGGACTCTTCTATTTAATGATCAGTACCCTCTGTCTGCTCGCGATTGAACGAGGCAAGCGTGGATGGAAGATTTTTTTCATCTTTGGTCTATTTTTATCTTTTGCGATGGCGACGAAGCCGCATTTTCTCGTGTTGGCGCCCGCGCTTGTTGTTGCGGCCGCCGTATTATTCTTACGGAAGTGGCGACCGACGTTTGGTGAACTGGGAGCGTTTTGTGTTGCGGTTGCGTTAGGTTTTGGTCTTTGGCTAATTACGCAGTTTGCAGGCGGGGATCTTGTAGGGGTTTGGAACCATTACGCAAATCCTTATGCCGTTCAGGCCATGGGAGAGGTGATAAAACAGAATCTTCGTGGGTTCGTGTCTGATGCGACGCCGCTTCATTTTCTTTTTCTTGCGTTGATTGTTTTTGGAGGGTGGTTCATGAAGGGATGGAAGAAGGTGACAGCGACGGAATATTTTTTAGGTGTCTTTATTCTATTGATTTGGGTTGCCTATTTGAGAACCGTGGGATGGTATCGCTATTTTTTTCTTGCACATGCGGTGCTTGTCTTGTTGGCGGGTGGAGCGGTTTGGTATTTCAAACAAAGAACACGACGTTCCTGGTTGGTCACGGTTGGTCTGGTCATCGTTTTAGGCGCGCAGCTTTCCGTCTTTTTGCGCGATCCTTTTCCCCTGTACGGTCGTGAGTGGCGCCTCGTACGAGCGACGATGCAGCAGATCCCTCCTTCTGCGACGATTTTATTCGCGAATGCGACAGAGGCGGCTTTCTTTTTTCCAGGGCATTCTTATACGCAGTATCTTCGTATTACGGATGAACTACACTTAGGAAAAGTGGCGATCGGTTCGTTCCCCTTCGGCCTACCAGAGTACATCGTTATGACGGATCAGTTGGATGAAATCAGTCCATGGTTAGGGTATTATCGTCTAGAAATGACGGCGGGACATGTGACGGTTTGGCATCGGATTCCACGCTCGACAGACGGGAGGCTATGAAGTACGCTTTGGATGTTTTTACCTCTCTATTGCTATGCGAATTTCACTCGTTGTTCCAACCTTAAACGAGCAAGGCTCCATCGGAACTTTGTTTGAAGGGTTGGTGCAGGTCGCGCAGACACTGGCGCCTCGACATGAGTTGGAGATTGTTTTAGTGGATGATGGGTCTACTGATGGAACGGTCGCGGCTGCTCGGGCGGCGGCATCAGGTTTGACGTTACAAGTCGTCGAGCGTCGTGAGCGAGGTTTAGCCACGGCTGTGCTCACGGGGTTTCGTGCGGCGACAGGGGAGGTGTTGGGCGTGATGGACGCGGATCTTTCTCATCCAACAGAGATCATTCCTCAATTGATTGAGGCGTTAGACACCGCAGACTTGAGTCTTGCGAGTCGCAACATGCCGGGTGGTCGCGTGGAAGAATGGCCTTGGTACCGTTTGTATGGGTCTCGTTGCGCCACGCTTTTGATCCGTCCTTTGGGAGTGCGTGTGTCTGATCCCATGTCTGGGTATTTTTTCTTGCACCGTCGTGTGTTGGATGGGGTCGCCTGTTCCCCGATTGGCTATAAAATCTTGTTAGAAGTTCTTGTGAAAGGACGGTACAAAAACGTTCACGAAACACCGTATGTGTTTCGGAATCGAGGGGTTGGGAAAAGCAAAATGGGAACGCGTGAAACGCTGAATTACATTCGTCATGTGGGACGCTTGTATGTGTGGAAGAGTTCGGCGTGGCGGTTAGCGATGCGAAAAAAGTTCACAGAACTTTTTTATCGTGTGCGAGATCGGTACGTGGTGTGGTATGGGTTGCTCAATCGCAAGGCTCGGCTTTTGTTTGTTGCGCATCCCGTGACGTTAAATTCTGTGGAACAACGGATGGTGGATGAACTGCGAGCAAATGGGATTGCGCAGATTTCTTTTCAAGAACTGTTTTCTGACGCAACCCTTCTTCAGGAGATGCGGCACATGTTTGATGCACGGATGGCGGCGGCAAAGATCAATCCAAAAAAAGAATATTTGTTAGACCCCCGAGGAGAGACATTTGTTCTAGATGTCCAAGATCCTTTTGTGCGGTTTGCGGTGAGCGATACTATTTTGAAAATCGTGAATGGGTATATGGGGATGTGGACGCAATTTCACGACCTCGTGACAAACCAAACGCTCCCTCTGTCACCCGGACAACCTATGGGACGTTCGCAGCTTTGGCATCGCGACTCGCATGATATTAAAGTATGCAAGGTGTTTCTCTATTTGAATGACGTGGACGAAACAGGAGGTCCGTTTCATTACGTGCGTCAATCACACATTCACGGAAAGTGGTGGTCGTTGTATGCGCAAAAACGCCCGTCGGGGAGCTACCCGGCGTTAGAGGGCGTAGAAGAAAAATTACCGGCAGAAGACGCGCAGATGTGTGTGGGAAAAGCAGGAACGATTATTTTTTGCGATACGATTGGTTTGCACAAAGGGGGATACGCAACCACGGGAACGCGTAAGATGGTCACAGCTTCTTTTATCTCCGCGGCGCATACTTCGTTAAGACGGCATTACACTTTACCGAGCGACTATGAAGAGCGCATCCGACCGACCCTTGCTCCAGAGGTTCAGTTTGCGTTGACGGTTCCTGTTGGAACAAAGCCGCGTTGGGTCTTGTAGTTTGGAACTGTTGGATTGACGAAAAGGCTGAAAAATGAAAGAATAGTTTTACTATTATGGATGAAATTTTATCTCCTGAAGTCCCGCAGCCAGAACCCCTCACAATCCGTGCATTACGAGCCCGATGCCAGTCCACGGCACCGGCACCAGAACGCGAAACCTTTACGGGAAAACGCGCTCGTTTTTTTTCCATTTATTTGACGCGTTTGTTTTTGTTGACCTCGATCACCCCAAATCAGATTACGTTTCTTTCCGTCCTTGTATTTTTCTGTGGTGTCGGCGCCTTCTTACTCCAGCAGCAGACGTGGGCTATCGTTGGCGCCTGTCTTGTCTTTTTTGCTACGGTGCTGGACGGCTGTGATGGCGAGGTCTCGCGTTTTCGTAAATTGAACAGCACCGTCGGCGCGTTGTATTCCGAACCCGTGAGTCACGATATTCAATACGGCTTCATGTTTATTCCGCTTGGCCTTGCGGCGACCTTGGAGCGTGGAACGATCTGGCCTTTATTTTTTGCTTTTTTAGCAGGGTCATTTAAATCCGTCGCGCGCTTGATTGAAAGTAGACACTGGACATTGCTTCATTCCAATATCACCCAGGAAGAAATTAAGGTGTTGCGACAAGCCTATAAAGATCGTCCTTGGTACCTCCGGTTGATCTCTTGGACCAAGCGGAATATCTGGACATCGAATGGCTTGATTCTTCCGTTGCTCTTGGCAGCGATCTTTGATCGTTTGGATTGGTATGTTTATTTTTATGGCGTGACGTTTGCTCTGTTGTGGGCATTGATTTTTGCGCGTCAGCTGATGACGTTGCCAAAAGTGACCGTGCAAACCGATGTGAAGAGCGTGCCCGGATCATCTGAATAGCGTATGGAACCTCTCCGCGTCAAAACGGCCATTATTCTTGCCGCCGGTAAGGGGCGGCGTTTAGATCGATCGGATCAGCCCAAGGCGCTAGTTCAGATTGGTTATAAACCTCTTCTGTTGTGGAATTTGGAACAGCTGGAACAGGCCGGAGTTGAACGTTGCTTTGTCGTCATCGGAGAAAAAGGGGAGCAGATCAGACGTGAATTTACCGCTCACCCAAGTTTGAAAGTGCGTCCGACGTTTGTAGAGCTTACGGATTTTGATGGAACGATGTTGGAGTCAATTCAAGCGGCGATGAAAGAAGCGACACAGGGAGGAGACCGGGAGGCTATGTATTTAGTGATGAGTGATCTTGTTTTGTCGCAGAGCCCCTATCAAGATTTATCAACTCTGCATGGAGATGCGGATATGACCGTTTTGGTTGGTCAGGACGCGGTGCATGCGGAAGCATCGGGAGCACAGTCTTTTGTTGAAATTCAAGATGGGAGGGTGAAAGCGATGGGGAGAGAAATTCCAACAAAGCATGGACGAGAAGTGGGCGTGTATCTTTTAGGTTCGAGGATGGTCGATGCGTTAATACAGCATCCGGTTGATCGTGCGCAGCGCATGGATGATGTCTGGAGCGCCGTGTTGCCGACCGTCCGTGCACAGATTTGTCCGTTACCCGGTGTTTGGTTCGATGTTAACACCCCGGGGACCGCGGTGCGTGCCGAAATTTTTGTCAGATCAGCTCAGCAATTTTTAGTCAGTCCTCATACACAAACAGCATTTATTGCTCCAATGATTGATGCGATGTTTGCGCGCTCGCGCCAGATGGAAACGAAAATTGTCATCAAACGTGGGTTGATTGATGATTTGGATCATTTGGGGCTCATTGAGCCTTCTCGTTACAGGTCACCTCATTTTTTGTTAACGGATGCCGTGGTTGATTCATTGTATGCGGATCGCGTGCTTGCAAAGTTCCGCAGTGCCGGTTTTCAGATGATGAAGCTTGTCATGCCGGCGGGAGAACATGCGAAGAATTTTGATACGTACACGATGCTTGCGGATCAGATTTTGGCGCATGGGATGGACGAAGGGTCTGTGCTTGTTAACGTGGGTGGCGGTGTGGTGAACAACATGGCTGGTTTTCTTGCGGCGACGTTGTATCGTGGCGTTTCGTTGATTCATATTCCCACCACGACGATGGCGCAGGTGGATGCGGCGATTGATTTTAAGCAAGCGGTAAATTCCAAGAAAGGAAAAAATTTAACGGGCGCGTATCATCCTGCTTCGTACGTGTTGATCGATCCGGACACGCTCGCGACGCTACCAGAGCGTCATCTCCGCAACGGTCTGGCGGAGTCATTGAAACATGCGCTTACGCAGGATCCAGATTTTTTTGCATGGCTCTTGTCTAAGCCCTGGGCTATGGATGATCTTGTGTTTTGGGATGAGGTGATTCGTCGTTCGATTGCATTAAAAGTGCCACTCCTCAATGGACTTGATCAAAAAGAGATGAATGAAATGATTCCGCAATATGGACACTGCGTGGGTCATGCGGTGGAGCATGTGTCTGGGTATGAATTTTTACATGGGGAAGGCGTGACGATTGGTATGTGCGTAAGCGCGGAGATCGCACGTTTGATCGGCGTGTGTGATGACGCAACGGTGGAGGCGCATTACCAACTTTGCAAACATTTTTCCTTACCCACCGTTATTCCTACGTCCATGGCTGTAGAAGATATCTTAAACACGATTCGCTACGACAAACACTATCTTGGGAGCATTCCCAGAATGGGATTGGTCTCGACGATTGGGACGATGTGGCAAGAACGAGGCGTGGTTTCTATTCCCATCGATGATTCTATTTTAGAACGGGCGATTGCGCTGAATCAGGCACGTGTGTAAAGCGGCGGGGTTTTGATGAGTTGACAGGGTGTTTTTTCTATGGATAAGTAGAGGAAGGTCTTTGTGATTTTGACAACCTTCACTCACCAAGGAGATACCTATGTACACGAGTCCAACTCGAAAAACGGTCATCGTGACCGGAGGAACGCGCGGGATTGGCCGCGTTCTTTTTGATCATCTTGTGGCAAAGAATGAGTATGAGATTATCGTGACGGGGCGAACGCCAGTATCAGCGCACGCGTTGATGAAGGCAGCTCTGAAAGAGATGTCGCGGACGGAAGAGACGATGCGGACGGATTGGTACGCTTGGTCTCTTGATTTGACCCAGCAGGAATCGATCGATGGATTTGTAAAGCGTTTGGGAACGCGAATGATTCATGGCTTGATCAACAACGCAGCCGTGTGTCGCGTGGAGCATCTTCGGGAAGGTCAGGAGGCATGGGATGAGGTGCTGCGCACGAATCTCGACGGAACCTACCGCCTGACCCAAGCGCTTCAGGGGCGTATTGCTGATGGAGGTCGCATCATCAACATCGCCTCGCAGCTCGGTCAAGTTGGTCGTGCGGGCTACAGTGCCTATTGTGCGAGCAAGTTTGGGCTGATCGGTTTGACCCATGTCTGGGCTGCGGAGCTGGGGCATCGAGGCGTTACGGTGAACGCCGTATGTCCGGGTTGGGTCGAGACAGGGATCACAGACGTGGATCTCGCGCGCGTGGCCGTTGAACAGGGTAAAGAACCTGCGGCGTATCGTGCGGAGCTCGAATCACGACTTGATATGAAGCGGCTGACGCAGCCGCTGGAAGTCGCGCACCTGGTTGCTTTTCTTTTGTCCAAAGAGGGAAGCGGGATGACGGGACGTGCGCTCGGAATGCACGGACCGTCGATGTAATTTGTCTTCAAGACGTGCAGCCATTCGGCTTCACGTCTTTTTTTGTCGGTGGGATGTTGACAAAATCGTAAGATTTTGGTTATCTATCGCTGTACATTCAACCAATCAAAAAGGAGAGCGATCATGAGCGTGGAGCAAAGCATGGAGCAAGAAAAGCTGAGTCTGGATCAAGTAAGGCGTTTTCTGAAGTACGCAGACGTCTTGCACAAGCTGCCCCCATCCCTACGA
>CAYGGQ010000025.1:0-10259 GCA_964349535.1 uncultured Gammaproteobacteria bacterium
ACCATTGACGGTTTTCCCTCTTTCCGGTAGCCTAGGCGCAAACCTAATGTGTCCTGAGACAGTGAGGCCCCGCCCTTCAGGAAGAGCGGGATTGAACTCTCCTTAAAGGAGAACCTTACCGAGGAGCATCGTGCAACAGCCCAGCTGTTTTTCGAAGCCCACAGGACGAACACTGTGGGTTTTTAATTTAAAGGTCGACCTTTACGTAGAAAGAATCTATCTATGCCAAAAACACGCGAACAGAAAAGTGAAACCATTGAACGTCTCACCGAGGCCTTCAAAAAAGGAAAATCAGCGATGTTTGCTGATGGACAGGGGATGACCGTGGCTAAGATGACGGCTCTGCGCAAGAAGCTTCACGCTTCTCAGGCAGACTACATCGTCGCCAAGAAATCGCTCATGGCACTCGCCGCTAAAGAGGCGGGGTACCAGATCGACTTCAAGTCATTGCCAGGAATGTTGGGTGCCGCGTTTGCTTACGAAGATGAAATGGCCGCGGCCAAGATCATCGGAGAAGCGGGTGGCAAGGATGCGCCGATCAAGTTGGTGGGAGGATTGTTTGATGGCAAAGCTATTGATCAGACCTACGCCTTGGCACTCTCCAAGTTGCCAAACAAGTCGCAGTTGTTGGGTCAGTTGCTCAGTGTGATGAATGGCCCAATGAGCGCCTTCGTCCGATTATTGAACGCCTACAAGGAATCCCAAGATACGACCTCAGCTTCAGCTCCAGAAGCTCCAGCTCCAGTCGTCATCGAGGCTCCGGCACAGGCTTAATTCACTCCTATTTTCTATTACTATGTCCGATGAAAAGAAAGTGGTAGAGATCCCAGAGAAGTTTCAGGGTCTCGTTGCCGCGATTGAAAAGTTGTCCGTTGTTGAATTGTCCGAAGTGGTGAAGCTCTTGGAAGAGAAGTTCGGTGTGTCTGCCGCTGCTCCTGCTGCCGCAGCCGCTGCCCCAGGTGCCGCTGCTGCTGAAGAGAAAAGCACGTTTAACGTCGAATTGACTGAAGCCGGTGCCAACAAGATCGGTGTCATCAAAGTCGTTCGCGAAGTGACGGGCTTGGGCTTGAAGGAAGCGAAAGACATCGTCGACGCCGCTCCAAAGGTGGTGAAGGAAGGTGTCAGCAAAGCCGAAGCCGACGATCTCAAAAAGAAGATCGAAGACGCTGGTGGCAAGGCCGTTCTCAAATAAGCAAGACAAAACCCCTCGAGTCGATCGAGGGGTTTTTATGTCTTGTGTCATTGTGTTACCCTCCCCCACATGTCGACCTTTGTTCTACAGGGATCGAGCGGATCGCCGGTGCACCGGATTGATTATGCAAAGGAGTTGAATGAGGAACAGCTCGACGTGGTTTTGCACGGAGATGGGCCTTGTTTGGTATTGGCGGGCGCGGGTTCTGGGAAAACGAGAACGTTGACCTATCGCGTGGCCTATCTTTTGGAACGGGGGGTGGATCCAGCCTCTATTTTATTACTCACCTTCACCAACAAAGCGGCGCGTGAAATGTTGTTTCGCGTGGGAAGTTTAGCGGGGTATGACGCAAAAGGTATTTGGGGCGGGACGTTTCATTCTGTCTCAAGCCGCATTCTCCGTTCGTTCGCCGAAGTCCTTGGGTATCAATCCAACTTTTCTATTTTAGATGCGGAGGACGCTAAAGATTTGATCAAGGCCGTGATGAAGGATTTGAAGATTGATCCGAAAGAGCGTCGCTTCCCATCTACGGCTGTTGTGATGAACGTCATATCGTACGCGCGGAACGCGCAGAAGCCGTTGAGTGATGTGCTCGAGTGGAAGCACCCGCATTTTCAACAGTTCACGAGTGATGTTGAGGAAATCGCAAGACAGTATCAACTACGAAAAAAGGCGGCGAATGCCATGGATTTTGATGATTTGTTGTCGAATCTTGTCCTGTTGCTGGAAGATGAGCGCATCGGGCGAACGATCGCGGAACCGTTTCAATATATTCTTGTCGATGAGTATCAAGACACGAACGCGATTCAGGCGCGGTTGGTGAAAGGATTTGCAAAAGGACATCAAAATATTTTAGTGGTGGGTGATGACGCGCAATCGATCTACGCTTTTCGAGGCGCGGACGTGAAAAATATTTTAGCGTTTCCAAAAGAGTGGGATGGGGCAAAGATGTTCAAACTTGTAATGAACTATCGCTCCACGCCGCAGATTTTGGAACTCGCGAACGAGTCACTGGCGCATAACCGCGATCAGTTTGAAAAGAATCTCATCGGGGTTCGGGCGAATGGCGACAAACCGAAATTTGTGCCCTGCGCTTCCGTGTCACAAGAGGCGCAATACGTTGCGGAACAGGTATTGGCGTTGCGCCAGTCGGGAACCGCGTTACGAAATATGGCGATCTTGTTTCGTTCGAGTGCTCATTCGCAGGCCTTGGAATTTGAGTTGATGAAACGGGATATTCCGTATGAGTATCGAGGTGGGCAGAAGTTTTTCGAACGCGCGCATATTAAGGACGTCCTTTCTTTTTTACGTATAGTCGAAAACACACATGATGAGGTGGCGTGGTTGCGCGTTTTGGGTTTGCAGCAGGGAATTGGCGCAGCTTCGGCGTCAGCGATCGCACAGCAATTGAAAAGCTGTTCGGATTTCGATCAGGTAATTTCCGTGCCCGTGACGGTTCCAGCGCGCGCGCAAACCGGATGGCTGAATTTTAAGAGTATTGCGGAACAGATGCAGCGCGGTGGACGATTACCAGCCGCGATGATTCGTGGCGTCTGTGGTTCAACGTATCAAGATTATTTGGAACGGGAGTATCCGAACTGGAAAGATCGACTGGAAGATTTGGAGCAATTAGCCATTTTTGCGGAAAGTTACCAGGAGTTGGGTCGTTTTTTAGCCGATATCGCCCTGTACGATGAGGTGGTAGCAGGACGTCAGCAAGCCGCATCGCAAGAGGAAGAACGCATGGTCTTGTCGACGATCCATCAAGCCAAAGGCTTGGAATGGGATACGGTTTTTATCATTCATCTTGCTGACAACGCGTTTCCCAACCGACGCGCCATGGTAGAAGAAGGGGGGATGGAGGAGGAACGTCGTCTATTTTATGTGGCGGTTACGCGCGCGCGTCAGCGTTTGTTTTTAACGTATCCGCTCACGATGGGACATGACACGCTCATGTTCAATCAGACGAGTACGTTTATCGAAGAGGTGTCTCCGCGTTTGTTTGAACGAGTGGAGGTGCGCTATGCCGGGGCGTCTGCGAGAACACCTCGTTCATCGACGGGGGATTGGAGTTGGGACGGGGGGGAAGGTGGCTATGAAGAGCCGACGCTTTCAATCGATCGACACGGGGAACGCACGAGTGGCACATCAGGCGCAACAGTCTGGAAGAGCGCATCCGTGGACGAACTTTAATTGTATGAGCTGGTTTTACGAATTAAGGAAGATTCCTTCGGTGAAGAATGGGGTGATTGTTTGCCAACGCTTGTTTGGTCGGTGGAAGGTTTTTGTCAATGGATATGATCAAACGTCGCCCTACATGCAACAGATGTGGCGACATGCATTAAGGAAAGTTCCAAAGACCATTCACGTAAAGCAGATTTTGGTGTTGGGACTCGGAGCGGGAGGGGTAATTCGAGATTTGCATAGACGCTTTCATGGGTGTCAGGTGACCGTGGTCGAGTGGGATCCAGAGATGGTGAAATTATCGGAGAAGCTTCATTTATTTTCTACGGATCAGCGACCGCGGGGGTTATATGGAGATGTGGAAGAGGTCTTACCTGCGATTCGAGAGTCATTCGATCTTATTTTATTTGATCTGTATAACGGCTTTCGTCCAGCACTGTATGGGCTGCAAGATGCGTTTCCAAAACAGATTGCGCGTCTATTAAAACCGCAGGGAGTGTTCTTGTTGAACGCATTTTCTACGCAAGCACTGTTGTCCGTTGCCGATCAGGAGTTGTCTCGTCATAAGACCTGGCAGTTTCGTTACAACACGGTGGCATTGTATCGTCAGTTCGGTCAGGGCCATGTGGGAGACGCGCTGCCGAACGGGTGTCAAAACTTTCGCTCAACCGCGGCTTATTGGAATCGGGAACGCACCGTCAATAAAATTGCGGAGATGGTTGGGGATGAACGGTGTCCTGGTTTACGTTGGCATTATGGTCCTGTCTGGTTTGAGTCTTACACGACGGATCAGGAGCCGCGATTAGAGCCGCATCAGGCTTCACGTATCGTTATCTGGCAACCGGTCACGCGGCTTGATGTTCCAAAGGGATGGCGACGTTCGTGGCTGCAGATGAATGCACGTTGCACCGGGTTTGCGATGCTGGAAGAAGGGAAAACAGAGGAGTATTGGAAAGGATGGTCATCCCACGCGCAACGCCATCGTCGTCGTTGGCTGCGAGATGAACATTATACGACAGAAGAAGTTGCGTTTGATCTGTTTCTCGCGGCGTACAAAACTGTTCCTAAGTTGCCGATGATAAAAGATGCGTTCATCGAACTATTAAGTCGTAAACAGAAAGCGCATGGCAACCTCAATCACTATTTTGCCGTTCGCGAAAAAAAGACAGGGGAGATTGTCGCGGGTCTTGCGACACTCGATCTCCCGGAGGCACGACAATCGGTGCATCTTTTGGCGTTTATACAACCTTGTGCTGAATCCACGTCCGCCAGTACGGGGTTAATCGATTGCTGGTTTCAAGATGCTATCAAAAGAGGGATAACTTTTTTAGATTTTGACCTTTTTTATGTTTTTGGTGAACCGTTTTCTTGGCGAGGGTTTACCAGATTTAAAGGGCAGTTTGGGATTTGGTTTGTGAGGTATCCGAATCCGTTGGTTCGCTGGGTGAGGGGAGGGGTTAGGGAATAAGAAAATGCGGGGGAGCGAACTCGCGAGCATATCCATGAGTCCTTGGATTCGCTCAGACACCGCTCCCCCGCATTTTCTTATTCCCTGACCCCTAAAAAGAGAGAATTTAGACCCTTGTTTTTCGACGGACTCTCGGCTAAGGTTTTGAGCATGTCTTTAGCGCGGGTACGGGGGCCGGGGCAACCGGATCAAATTTGTGACGCTGTGGCGGGGGCGATCGCGGAAGAGTACGCGCGTCGTGATGCAGGGGCGCGGATGGATATTCGCGTTTCTGGGGGTCATGGCGTCTTATTCGTGGCGGGGGAAGTTGCTTCTTCTGCGGATTTTGATGTGTCTGCGGTGGTTCGTCGGGTGCTGGGCGCGTCAGGTCTTACGGCTCCTACAGAGCCATTTATCGCACTTGAAACGATGGTGGCTGGGCAAGCGCTTTCGAGCGGCGGACGTGATGATTGGTCGGTGGTTGGGTATGCAACAACGGAGACCCCAGCCCTGTTGCCTCGTTCGGTCGCATTGGTGCGTGACGTGGCGCGAGAGCTAGAACGTCGTCGTACAGGAGATGTGGATTGGTTTTGGTTAGGGTCTGATTACGTCGTTTCCGTCGAAGAGAAGGGGGCGATATCGGTCGTGACGATTCGCGCGGAACATGTTGCAAGTTATTCGGTCGTTCAAGTACGAGAGACCGTGCAACGCGTGTTTGCTGATCGTTTGACGAACGTAGAGTTGCGCGTGAATCCCGCGGGGGAGGAGTCGGGGGTTGGGTTAGCACATCGTGTGGGTTCTTCTGGTCAGTCAGGATCAGCGGACGGATATGGGCTCCGCCTGCCTTGGCATGGATCGGGTGCCGGTCGTCATTTGCGTCATCCGTTGAATGCGGGGGCCTGGCTTGCGCGTGCAGCCGCCCGTCAACTGATTGCGAATGGTCAAAGCAAAGCCGTGGTGGTGCGTGTGTCATGGGCGCCTCTTGAAGAAAGACCTTCACAAATACAAGCACGCAACGAAAAAGGGGTAGATCTTTCTTCTGGATTGTCATTCGCGCAATTTGATCTCACCAAGATTCCTGATGAGTATTCCACACCTTCCTTATTGACGACCGCCTTGCGTTTAGGGTTTGATGGGAGCATTCATGTTCCTTGGGAGATGTGAGGCACAAGTCACTTAATTTCTACCTTATGAAAAATATCCATATATTGTTCGTCGGTGCCGCCGCGTTGAGTCTTGTTGGAGCAGGCTGTGTTCAATCAAAAGTTGAACGCCCGCCCGCCGTAACACCACAACCAATCGTGGTCGCAAGCTCAACAGAAGAAACGCCATCGGCTTCGTCAACGGCGTCTGTGACGCCCACGTCTACACCATCTGATAAATCTGAACCATCAAAACCTATGTCTGAACTTGCAAAAGCTGTTGCCAAAACCGAGCTCGCGTTTCCGGGCGTCTTGCCCGCCGCGGAGGTTAATAAAAAGATTCGCATTAAAACCACGATGGGCGATGTTGTCATTCAACTCGCGCACGAGCAAGGTCCAAACGCAGCATCAAACTTTATCTACTTGGTTAGTAAAGGATTCTACAACGGGACGATTTTTCATCGAGTGATTCCAGGATTCATGGTGCAAGGCGGGGATCCGACAGGGACAGGGCGAGGAGGCCCGGGATATCAATTTGCCAACGATCCCGTAAAAATTGCTTATGACGATGGGGTCGTTGCAATGGCAAACGCCGGACCAGACACTAACGGATCGCAATTTTTTATCATGGTCGCAAACTACCCACTGCCACCAAGCTATTCCATTTTTGGAAAGGTCGTGAGCGGGCTCGAGGTCGTCCACAAGATTGCAGAGGTGAAACGTGATAGCAACGATAAACCTTACGAAGAAGTAAAGATGGTGTCGGTGATGGTGGAGTAGAGAAGAAAAAAAGAATCCCCCATTCCAGTGATCGGAATGGGGGATTTGAAGTAGGGGCTAGACCGGCAGGAACGGAGCCAGTTCGGGGGTGTGTTCGCGGACAAGGCCCGCGGCGCGACCGAACAGGTTTTCGGTGAACAGCCAGTCGGGGATCGAAGCTCCCCGGAGTTTTCCGTCACGCGCCAGCATCAGGTATTGCCAGATGCGGGGTAGCGGTGAGCAGCGCGCGGTGATCGAGGCTGGGAACATGTCAGCAGGGTAACTGTTGTATGGAGGGTTGAACCCGCCGCTCACGAAGACGTGCTTGTCTTCGTGGCCGAGGGCTGCGAGCAGGAAGGCCTTCAGGCATCGCCAGGTGGTCTCCGTGCAGCTTCGGGGATCGAGCTCGATTTCGAAGGTACGTCCTTCGGCGATGAAGGGATTGTGCAGATGGCTCCAGGTGCGACCGAGCCAATCTTTGGTCGTCCGTGAAGCGAATGGAGAGAGGACGTGGTTGATACCAGCCCTTTCTCCATGAGTGATGTGCTCGCCCCAGCAGATCACGTCCGTACTTCCGTTGAGGAGAAAAGCGTCGTTTGGCTTTTCTCGGCTTGGATGACGCAGATGACTCGCTGGGATGACGTCGAATCTCGGCGAGAGATCGTGCCAGAACTTGAACTTGCGTCCTCGCACCCCAAACGTCACGGTGGCCGGACCGATTCCGCTCACGTGCAGGCCCCATGTGCGACGCATCGTGAAGTCCAGCTTGTAGCCGGCCTCGTTCAGGATTTCCATGAGGATGGCAACGATCTGTGCACCCTCGTTTGCGTATTCTGTGGGAATCGTCCGCAGGATACGCGGCTCTGCGACGACGTTTGTCGCGATCGACCGGATGGCTCCTGCATTCCTCCACACGGCCCGGAACCTGGGATCGTTGATCTGGCTCAAATTCATGGCAGCTCCTTGATCGAAAACGGGGTTTTCGGTTGATTTCAAAAGAACGAATCGTAAAAATATAGCAGAAAATTGAGTTTTTGTCAAGAATCGCAGTTGAAGTTTTGATAAAAACGGGGTAGGGTGATTGTATGAAACATCGATGGTTATTGGTCGGTCTGGTCGTTGTGCTGCTCATGGGAGCTTGGTTTGGACGTGGATTTGCACGTGAATATTGGCAGAATTGGCGAGTGGCTGCCGCGCGATCGGGGTTGCCGGAGCCTATACAGTACGTATCCTCAACAAAGCCCGTTACGCAACCGATACCGCAACCAGCGACGACAACAAAACGCGCACCAACTCCCGTTACCCCTACCCCAAAGTTAGTTGATCCTCAAGACCCGTTTGTTTTTTCGGCGACGCTGCCAACCACCGTCAATTTAGACGTTCCATTTTTATCTCAAGCGCCACAGCGTAACTGGGAGTTGCCGTATCAAGAGGCTTGCGAAGAAGCCGCGGCCATCATGGTGGATGGATTTTTTCGTGGCCGTACAGCCGCTTTTGGACCAGAGGAAGGGAACGAGGCTATTTTGAGTCTGGTCGCGTATGAGAAAAAATTACTAGGAGAATACGAAGACACGAGTGCCGCGGAAACAGTTCAGTTCATAAAAAAATATTTTGGTTATACGAAGGTGGAGGTCAAAGCACAGCCGACGGTGGTTGAAATTAAATCGGCATTAGCGAATGGTTACCCCGTGATCGTCCCAGCTTCAGGAAAGGCTCTCAAGAATCCCTACTTTAAAAATGGGGGACCTCTCTACCACATGCTTGTCATCAAAGGCTACTTAGCGGATGGGCGTTGGATTACGAACGACCCTGGTACGCGTTTTGGAGCCGATTATATCTATGGACAAAAGGTTCTGATGGATGCGTTGCATGATTGGAATGAGGGGGATGTTGTTCATGGGACAGCGCAGGCCATCGTCGTTCTCCCAAAAGAGTAGTAAAATAAATATATGGTAAGAAAAAAGAAACCAACCTTGAATCCAGCGGCGCGGGTCGTATTTTTAGTCGTGACGCTGTCCGTATTAATAGGCGGATTAGTATTTGTGTGGAAGGCGTTGCCATGGTCGAACTTATTATTACCACCCATGACCTCTGCGCCAGCGCCGATAGAGGCAACGTCGACAGGTTTTGTGCTGAATCAGACCAGCTGTGAGGCGGCGAAGGGGCACTGGATTGATTGTGGAAGTCCTTGCCACGGTAAAGGTGCAGAAGTTTGTATTCAAATGTGCGAACCGCAATGTTTATGTGGGGGGATCGCTGGGTGGCAGTGTCCGGTATCGCTCGTCTGTACGGACTATGAGCCTTCGTCAACCACGACAGATGCGTTGGGGGTCTGTCGTGCGGAAGCAAGCGTTGTGATTCCTGTGGTAACGACCACGACGCTTCCAGTGATCCCAGAAGGAATGATTTGCGATGAATCGCATTCGATTTGTATCCACGAGTCTTTTCAAAATAAATTATTGGAAAATCCAATCTCTGTTACGGGCACGGCGGTAGCTTTTGAAAGTCGTATTTCATGGAAACTCGTTGATGGGACCGGGAATGAGAATGAATTGATGTCAGGATCTGTGTCGACGAATGCGCCTGATATGGGCGTGCCAGGAGAATTTGTCATTCGCGACTTCTTTCCTCGAGTACCTCCCACAAACGACGGTTATCTGAATGTGTTTGAGGCTTCGGCGAAAGATGGATCTCCGATTCACATGATCTCCATTCCGGTTCGATTCCCAAAAATGACATGGCGATCCGTAAAACTTTATTATCTTGCAGACACAGCAACAGAGGCGCAATGCAAGGAGGTGAAGGCCGTTGCAAGTCGTATCCCGTCAACGTTACTTCCGATGGAAGCAACACTCCGTCATTTATTGTCGATCGACAGTTCAGATGTGGCGGCAGGGTACCGAACTCGTATTCCGGACCGTACGCAATTACTATCTATCACATTGAATCAAGGGGTCGTAAGTCTTCTGTTTGATGAGGGATTGTTGCGTGATGGGACAGAGGCGTGTCGTGTAGAAGGAATTCACGCGCAGATTGAACAAACCGTGAAACAGTTTGCAGGAGTAAAAACGGTCGAGATTAAGCCCTAGGTATGTCACTCGTCGCGGGCGCGTATGCAGGGCTCGCCGCAGGCGGGGTCATGGTTTTTCTGTCTCATGTCGCGCCTAGGTTAGGGGCGGGAAATTATATTCGAGAGGTGTTTGAACCGGTCGTACTCGGTCGAATCTTGTCTCGTCGTGAAGCACAACTCGTGGGGGTGTTATTTCATCTTTTGCTGTCTCTATTGTTTGGCATCGGTTTTGCTTTTTTTGTGGGTCAGCATTGGCTTTCGGGTTTCTTTGTCCATTCTCTGTTTGCGTGGAGTGTGGTGATGACGCTCGTGATAGGCCTTATCATCATGCCGCTCGAAGGTCATGGCTGGTTTGGATTAAAACATGATGCTTGGTTCATGATAGATGCGTTTCTAACAAATCTGATTTGGGGATTTTTGTTTTTGGGTTTTGTACGTTTGTGGACGGTGGTTTAGCGCGGCTAT
>CAYGGQ010000026.1:0-10142 GCA_964349535.1 uncultured Gammaproteobacteria bacterium
TGCCCCACGAGAACGCGTGATCGGAGTCACGGGGACAAAAGGGAAAGGGACGACGGCATCGTTGATCAAGGCAATGCTTGAGATGGATGGTCGACACGTTCTTTTGGGAGGAAATATCGGGGTTCCGATGTTGTCGATGCTGAAAGAGGTAGCGCCAGACACATGGATCGTGCTTGAACTGTCGAGTTTTCAGCTTTCAGATCTAGAAAAAAGTCCCGCGATTGCCGTGGTCCTGATGGTCACGAGCGAGCATCTTGATTGGCATCAGACAGAAGAGGATTATGTGGATGCGAAGGCTCACCTTGTTCGTTGTCAGGAAATGGAAGATGCGGTGATCGTAAACGTGGATTATAAAAACTCTATCCGCATCGCTTCCCAGACACCGGCTCAAGAATATGCCGTCAGTCGGTTTCAGCAGGTTGTGAGAGGGTGTTGTGTTCAGGGAGAGGATATTGTTTGGATTGATGAATCAGGAAAAAGAACGGTGATGGGGGTCAAGGATGTCCGCTTACCAGGGACCCATAACTTGGAAAATGTCTGTGCGGCCGCCGCCGCGGCTGTTGTCGCTGGAGTGTCTGATCGAGCCATCCTACAAGCTACGAACGCATTCTCTGGTCTTGAGCATCGTATTGAATTGATCGCAGAAAAAAATGGAATACGTTTTTATAACGATTCTTTTGCCACAGTACCAGAGAGCACGATAGCGGCCATTAAGAGTTTTAAAGTTCCCGAAGTATTGATTTTAGGAGGATCAAGTAAAAATAGCGACTTTGCTGAATTAGGCAAAACCATTGTTCAACATAAGCACCATATTCGTGGCATTGTTGGTATTGGAGTCGAGTGGATAAGAATCAAAGATGCCATTACTGCGGCTGGAGGGCTCAAAATTGAGATGAAGGAAGGTGCTAAGACGATGCAAGAAATTTTGAGCTTAGCTAAGACCATAGCTCAAGAAGGAGATGTCGTGCTTTTGAGCCCAGCCTGCGCAAGTTTTGGAATGTTTAAGGATTACAAAGATCGTGGACGACAATTTAAGGAGGGAGTCTTGGCAGTGTAGTGTTATGCTTTCATCCAAGTTAAAAAAAGTCGTTCCTCGAAGTCTCGTCAATGTTGCCTGGCATTTGCCAAAGGCACTATTGGCGAATATTCTCTATGGATTTCCTGCGCAAAAGATCAAAGTCATCGCGATTGCGGGAACAAAGGGAAAGACAACGACGACGTATTTGACAGCGCAATTATTAGAGGCGAGTGGAGAGCGTGTCGCTCTCTGTTCGACAGCACTCGTGAAGATTGGGGAGGATGAACAGTTGAACGACCTTAAGATGACCACGCCAAGCGTTTTCTATCTTCAAGGGTTCCTGCGAAAAGCCGTCAACGCGGGTTGTACGTATGCCGTTCTTGAGGTCTCCTCTCACGCGCTAAAACAGTTCCGTGTTTGGGGCGTTCCGTTTGAGGTCGTCGTGCTGACAAACCTCTCTCCAGACCACTTGGAGTACCACAAAGACGCGCGTGACTATGCGGAGACGCATTGGCGGTTATTCGGTGCGCAGACAAGAACCGTCGTGTTGAATGGGGAGGATCCTGATGTCGCCATGTTTAAAGAAGCCGCCGCGAAGAAGGTGATGGTTGGGACAACGGTCCAGGATGATCTTGCGGTTCAGAATATCCATCACGAGCAAGGTTTTATGATGGCCACGGTCCACACGCAGGGGCAATCCATGACGTTACGACAATCTTTACCCGGAGAATTTAATATTTGGAATACGGCGATGGCACTTGGAGTTATGTCAGCACTCGGCAAGGATGTGCGGAAGGCGGTCGAAGCGACAACGACACTGAAAAGCGCGCCTGGACGCATGGAAACGTTGACTCTCGACGCACCATTTTCCATCGTCGTGGATTATGCTCACAGCCCTGCTTCCTTGGAGAAGTTTTTTGCTGCCGTCAAACCGTTCGTCTCCAATCATCTTTGGGTGGTCATGGGGGCTTGTGGGGAACGTGACCCTGTTCAACGCCCAATCATGGGACGTCTTTTAGCAGAGAGTGCTGATGGGTTGATCGTGACGAATGATGATCCCTATGGAGAAGATCCTGAACAGATCGCAAACCAGCTTATTCAAGGCATTCAACAAGCGGGGAGACTAGAAGCGGGGAAGAGCTGGTGGAAGGTTTTAGATCGACGACAGGCGATTCTTCAAGCCATGAGCATGGCGGGAGAGGGGGATGTGGTGGCGATTTTAGGAAAAGGCGCGGAACAGTGGCAGGTGTTTGCGGATAAAAAGATCCCTTGGGATGATCGTCGTATCGCGGCAGAAGCTTGGATGAGTATAAAAAAAGAAGACACGGTGTAAACGTGTCTTCTAAGAGGGTCACTTTTTCTTTTTCGATCGTTTTTTTTCGATGAGGTCAAAGTAGAGGGTGCGTTTGCGTACATAGTCACGCCACGCACGCTTGAGAGCTTCTGGCTTCAATCCGGCATAGAGCCAGTTGAAAACGGTCTCCTCCGGATTTTCCTGCAGGAGACGGGCCAACAACTTTGGCGTTGGCGCCGAAAGACGCAAGAGAAGACGGTGGTCCGTCACCATATCTTTGTTCTGATGTGCAAGCTCCCATGGTGGGAGAACGCTGTTTAGCTTTCCCGTATCGTCAGCATTGTCATACTCGATGCGGTAGCTGTAGAGCATCGCGGACAAAATCAACTGTCGCCAGGTTTCGGTGGACAGCTTTTTCTGGAACGGGAACAGATCCTTCTCCGTAAGATCCGCGTTTGCCATCGACACGGTATTGAACAGCTTTGTCTCCAGCATGAGAACAACGGGTGGGCGCAGCACCGGCGCAAGAAGTCGCCGTTCCAGGTCCTCGGAGGGCGCCGCCTTAAGCAGGTGCAGAAGCAGGGCTGGATCCACGTTATTCCAAAGTTGAGTGCGCGCTTTGGTCGTTGGGAGAATCCGCCATAGCGTTGCTGCAAGCACGCTGTCAGGGAGACTGGGCCGGAGAACTTCCGTCTCCGAGAGATCCAACTCAGGAAAAAGGTTCTGTCGCACAAGAACCCTGACCGTTTCTTGGTCGAGTCTTGGACTCGCGATCAGATGTCGGGCGGCTTCTTGCGGTTTTGTGGTCTGTGACAGGTGTTCTGCAATGACAACCGCGGGAATGGTTTGAACGCGCGCCATCTGACGAACATCAGAGGGGGTGACGGATCGCCAGTTGATGGCATCGGCGATTTGAGCGGAAGTGAGATCAGCCCAGATGGGCTCCAACCCTCCCGAACTTGTCGTAGCCGCCTCAAGCGCGACTTTGTGGCTAAGGGTGAAAGTCGCTGGGTCCACGAGGATGAGAAATGCCATCAATGTCTGCTCGTCTAGCAGTGGTTTTACCTTCTGCATATTTTTGTGTAGCTTCAATCCCTGTGCACGGATCAGCTCACGTTCGACAGGATCAGCTGGTTGCCAGCCTCGTCGGTCGAATCTTTCGAGCAGTCGATTGACCACCGCCTCTGCTTTTTGTTGCTTTACGGCGGTGAGCGCCTCTCGAAACTGGCGATCCATGATGAATTCAACATCCTCGGCATCGATGGCAGCCAGTAGAAGTTGTGTTTGCAGCCAGGTCGTTTCGATGCACCAAGTTTCACCTCCTAAACGGAGTGCTTCAGGGAGGTGCCGCGCATCGAGTCGGTAGGGAAGACGACTCAACGCGTGCAGAAGACGCTCCTCGTTGAGGAGTATGGTGCGCATGGTAAGTGCGCGTCGGCCTGCCCAGTTGGGGGCCTTCCCTTCTGTAAGGTCAAGAAAGGCAAGAACCGCCTGGATCTCGCCTGTGGTCTTGGTGGTATCTTCGAGATAGCCGAAATTGCGACGGCTATCGATAGGAGTTCGTCCACGCAGTGACTGCTGACGCTCCCAGAGAAGAACCAGTTCAGCACGATAGTCACGTGCTGCCTTGACGTAGCGAGCAATGAATTGCGCGACAGGTCTTTCCCAAACAGCCTGAGATGGAAGTGTCTGATCATGCGGCAGTTGCATCAGCTGTGCGGCCATGGAGGAACGGAGGGTATTCACCAACTCTGCTGCCGCAGCCTCATAGTCATTTCCATAGCGAAGCCGCAGACCAACCTCAAACAATCGATGGACGCGTTCTGCGAGATGTTGCGCTTCCAGCTCTGTTTTTGGCGGTTCGCGTCCCAGATCAGACATTTCGCGTGAGACGCGGACAAGCACAGGCCAGAGGCCCGTTGCAAGCATGGTGATGACCGGAAGCTCCGGTAAACGAGAGGTCAACTCCGCAACCCAAAGTTCAAACCATGAAAGCAAGCTCTTGGATCGATAGACAGCCAGCGACGAAGAAGACGAAACAGAGGATTTACGAGATGCCATTCGATCTCCTTTATCATTGAGTTGTAAATGTACTCAAAAAAGGAAACCTGAAAGATTTACTTTTTTGAATGCATTTTTTGAACGAATAGTTGTGAAAGAAAAACCGGCCGCCGTTGCCCTAGAAAAGGGACGACGTGCGGCCGGGTGAAGAAAGGTGCTAGATCTCGAGGGCGTCGGCGGTGCTGCCAGCCGAGGCTCGTGACTGATCGAAGAGGGTCGCCTGCTCCTCCTCTCGCTTTTGTGTGAGTTCGCGACGTGCCCGCTCGAGATCATCGAGTGTCGGCATGTCATGCGCCGCGATCAATGCTCTCACACGTTCGGTGGTGTCGGTGTCATGGACGAGACCGATCGCCTCCAGACGGTAGTGGAACTCCATCGGATCCTCGAGGAACTCGTCTGGATCCATCGGACCACGATTCTCTCCGAACGCGATTCTTTCGTACTCCTCGTCGCCCTCATGGATCTGGTCAAGGAGAACGCTCAAGTAGAGCCAGTCCCTGATTGGGATGTCGCCGACGTTGAAGTCGAGGATCTCCTCGTAGTCCTCGCGGTCCTTGAGCTTTTCTGCCCAGGTCAGGAGGGTGAAGAGCGCGTCCGACACGAGGGTTCTGTCCCCCGTACGTGTTTCGCCAACATCATTGATCATGGCGGCGATAACCGTTTGAAACGGCGCGCGCTCACCTGCAGTCGAAGGGCGATCGCCGCTGGCCGCAATGATTTCGGCCAGTCGCTCGCTCGACAATACCTCCATGTGGCGTCGAGCATCGTCCGGCGAGAGATCGCTTGTCGCCTCCTCGAGGATCCCGTGCTCGCCATACGGGGAGAGACCGGTCCTGCCATCCTGCAAGCGTGCGAGTGCTGCTTGTGGATGGCGGCGAATCAACGCCTGTGCCTCACGGGCACGCGCGGGTTCTCCCCCGAGTGCCAAACGAAAGACCTGTTCAGCCGACCTATCGTCGGCGAGATCTGACAGCGCAAGCGCCGTCGTCGCTTTACTTGCATCACTCTTCATCTGAACCTCCTTCATGTTGTGGGTTGTTAAGCAAGTCCACCAAGTCTTTCTTTTCCTTGATTCGTCCGCTGCCTTCCTCACGATCCTCCGCATCCTCGTGCATGCGAGAGGCGCGATCGTCCTTGCCTTGTGTGGGTTGGCGACCGTCTGGATAGTACATCCACTGGCCCAGGCCGGCTTCAGTCGTTGCGCGTTGTAGAAGTACGGCTACGTCACGATAGAGGATGCGACCTTTGCTCGTCTTCAGCATGTCCGCGAGAACCTTGTCCGCCTTTCGATAGCGGGGGTTCACGATAAGCGGTAGCTTTTGTTGAGCAGTCATTTCTTTGAGAGCGGCTGCCAAAGGTCCGCCATCAAGAGAGGCGATCTTTGCCACAGGGGCTGCTCCAACGACCCCAACCGCAGCCGACAATTTGGATGCAACCTGCCAGGCAGGAACGTCGCATTCGATCAGGGTGGCAGCACCAAGATCAAGAAAATCATTAGCTCTACGGCGGTCCTGCATTTCACGCGTCAGGTTGATGACCTGCGTGGAAAACTCCTCGAACGGGTCATCGCCATCATTTTTCCGTTTCATTATTCTCCTCCTTGTTGCGTCAGTTCGGGTTTGACGAGTAAGGCAATATGAAGATTTCCTGCCGTCCCTTGATTTTTCCCGGGTGCTCCCCAGCCAGCACGCTCAAACCAGAATGGGTTTTTCGTACGGGGAGGAACAGAAATGAAAATCGTTTCTTTATTTCCCACAGGTCGTTGGACCGACACAGGTATTTGACCACCGAGCACCAGCAGCGCTGGAGCTACAGAGTGAATCAGAATAGTGTCAAGCCCATCCACGCTTGCGGCAGATCCCTGCGGGATCATGGCACGCAGAACGCGTCGTCCATCCGGATCATTCACGAGCAGATCAGCGAGTGTGCGAAGCGGCGGAAGTTGGTCGTCGTCATACTTTTTACGTAACGCCGGATCTCGCAGTGTTTTATAGGCCTCGCCGATCTCCTTGAAGCGCGTCTCCGCGACCTCGTCGTTTGGATTTTTGTCTGGGTGAAAACGTATCGCTAATTCGCGGTAGGCCTGCTTGATGTCAGCAGCCTTGGCCCGCGGCGAAACGCCAAGCGCTTCGTAGTAGGTTTTGACTCGAGCCATCAAGCACCTCGTTATATGTGAAAGAGCCAAGCACTAGCTAACCAGTAAATGACCGTTTTGTCAACCTGGCGGTGGATAGCGGAAAAACCGCTAATCAAAGCCATAGTTTACCATCTACTTTTCCCATGAAAAAACGTGATGTAAACTTCTTGACGTGGCTGCTAAAGCCTGTTAATGTCCCTTATTCCTTAGTGTTTGGCACATAAGGACGAACTTTGACACCAAACAAAGCCACGGTCGAATCAAGGAGACGGCATTATGGACCTGTCAGAAAAGCTCAAAGCAACAATTCGCACGGACCTGGACTTGTCTATCGCCAACGATTTGTCGGGGGCGGACATCGATCGCTGGATCAAGCACCGCGGAATTCAAAACACGAGTGTGGCTGACGTGAGGCGATGGCTTGACGGGGGTGATATTGAGTCGCCAAGGCGAGGCATGCTTGCCAAGGTTCTCGATTTTGACTTCAAGCAAGCGTACTTAGAAGAAGCTCTTTCGATGTTGGAGACGCACGTACTCTGTCAACAATTTGCGCATGAGGATGTTCGTGGGGCGCGGAATCCAGCGGCGTTCGCGCAGATGGTCAGAGACGTCGAGGGACTCTTCGCAAAGAGAGAGGCGAGAACGGCTCTGTTCAAGCTGTCGGGTCTCTCAAGAGAATACTGGTGGCTTTTGAGCAACGGGAAACTTGTACCTGATACGGGCAAGCTTCTCATCGTCCTCCACACAGCGCATCGGTTGCTCGTGGAACGCGACACGGGCACGCATCTTGAAAACTACGTGCATTCGCAACGCAAAGCGCACGAGATCAAAGGTTACAAAGACCTGACGATTCCAGATGCCCTGCGGCATATCTCCCACGCGATGGGAGAGACGCAGGAGTTGGATGAGGTGACTGAGACAAGCACCCAACAGACAGCGAATCAGGCGAAGCCGAAGGATCAACCGCCGACCCTAAAGGTCGATCTTCATCAGCTGTACACAATGGCCTTACAAGGTCTGTACGGACCGCTCCCAATCATTTTGGATATTCTCAAAGCGATGCGTGAGAGCGGGGAAGAGCTGACTCAACCAGAGCGGTTCGCCGCTATTCGTTTCTTGCTTCACCTTGAAAGGGTGCTAGGAATCACAGAGGCGGAGAAGGCAGTCGTTCGAGATGGTCAGCCCGCGGATGCTGCGGAGATGCAAAAGGTGGCAGGATTGAGACATTTGACGGGCGAAAGCCCACGTCGAGCAAGGAGTCAATAATGACCGCGAGAACAGGGGAAAAAACAATGCGTCGCGAAGAACAAGCGCTCCCTCCATGGGAGTTCGTTGTATCATCGTCTGTCTTTGGGGAGGTTCTGGCAACGGAGCTGTACACCCCAGAGCGCGGGATCGGTGAAATCATGCGAAACTCGGCCAGCGCCTGCATGTCAAAGGATGCGTGGACGCCTGACCGTGTTCACATCGAGCTTTCCGTCGTAACGAATCATCCTCTTGTGGGAAGCTACGGCAAGTGCACGACCATTGCCATGGATGCCGGACGCGGCCACCTTGAGGAGGACATTCAGAGAGCCTGCTTTGTTGGGGCTCCTGATCGACGAACGTCGACCCGCCATGCGGGCGCCGGCCAAAAAGGGGTTGGTCGTCTGTCTTGCTTCTCCGTGAACACGGGGATCGCGGAACAGAAGGATATGAGCACGGGTTACTATCTTCTGACACGCACCACGCCGAAAGGCTCGGTGATGTTCGTCGAGATCACGCCCGATCTGCTCGCGGAAGGACGCGCGTATCCGCGATTGATTTCGGCGGATGACCCGATGCTCGGCAAGTACGCCGGATACGTCGGATCATTTTCGATCTTTGTCATTCCGAACTCCGTCTTTACGACGCCGCAACAGCTTCGTGAAGCAGCGGAATGGCAGCTGCCTCGCAAGCGAAGCCTGGCCTACAAGACGGTGCTCATAAATGATGAACGCCTTCTTGCGCCGCCTCTGCCGCAACACTCGATCAAAGAGGAAGGGGTTGAGGCGTATATCGAGGTCGTTGAGGATGACAAGAAGACGGCCAAGAAACGCCGTAAAAGCGGTCTGTATCTGACCGACGAGACGACGGCCCTTCGGTGTGCGTGGGTGCCATCGCTTGGCGATCGCATGCCTTATCCGTTGTCACGTTCCGATCTTTCGGGCGACATCTTTTTTCCGGGTTTGCTTGCCAATCAGGATGCGTCACGCGAGGGGCTGAATAATCAGTTTCTCACCTCTACCGATTGGCGCGACCACTACCATCGCCCCGCGGCACTGAAGCTGGCACCGTGGGCGACAAGCCTTCTAGGGGACCGCATGGATTTTGGCCAGAGCGGCTCGACAGAACACCGCGCGCGCAGTATCGCGGACCTCTTCAATAGACGTTGGGGTCAGGATGATGATGCGTCTGATGATGGCCCGGGCTTCCTTGGTGTCGACAGGGACCCTAATCGCCCGAAACCGCCAAAGGATAAGCCAAAGAATCCAGGCCCAATCAAAAATAGGCCGGATCGAGGAGACGAAGAACCCAAGGAGCGCCCCAGGCGCCGTACCTCGATCAAGGTGTGGATCAGCGGCGAGCCATACTACTTCGTCGTTCTCGATGACGCGCCGGAAATGTTCGCCACCGTCTCGGTGGATCAGCGTCACATCCAGCTCAACCCAAAGTTCGCGGGCTTCCCAAGGGGATCCGCGGCAGCGGATGCGTTGGCTACGCAACTTATTCTGGAGGCGGTGGGGCGCTCCAAGCACCCCTACAACTCCGATACAGCGGCACGGTTCGCCGGCCAGGCACGCTTGGCCCTGCTCAATAAAAAATAACGCCACCAAGGAGGTGGCGATTCCCTCGTCCCTTCTCTCTATAAAATAATCCCCCCGATGAAATCGGGGGGATTTTCTTAAGGAGTTTTCTTTTTTTCAGCTCTCGCGTCCCGCCCTTGCTTCAGATCCTGGAAGATCCACTGGAATTTCTGAAGAAGATCGGGAGGCAAGAACAAAGCGACGGATTCTTGCCAATCAAGTGCGCGAGACGTGCGGAAGTAAAACCTGCTTCGAGACCCCGGAAGATAGCCGCCTCGTTGGATCCAACCAGCGACGGTATCAAGGGTTGGTGTTTCAAGATCCGCCCACTTTCTCTTCAAAATTGCTTCAACCTCTTCCTCACCGATACCGAGCAAGGCAGGAAGTTCAGCGGCACGTGCGGCCTCAGCGATGTTCGCCAAGCCCGTGATTTTTCGAGGGGCTTTACCACCAGACATGGGGATGTTCTCGTACAAGGTGGCCACGAGTATGGCGAACGGGGTCGTTTTGTATGTCCTGGCGAGTTGAGTGAGGACCGATGCGGCACCAGAGACAGCTACAGGGGACGAGGAAGGTGATGTTCTCTCAACAACCGCCACTGCCTCCACGGGAGTTGGTGGGTCGATTCCTATCACCGAAGGTGTGAACTTTGGAATCGGCAGCAGAACCGCGTCGATAATGCCCGGCGGAAATCCGTTAGCAAGAACAGCGTGAGCTTCCAGCTGTTGACTAATCGCCGTAAGTTCTCGGCGAAGTCGGGTCTGAAGCACATGCAGATCATCTTTCATTTTTTGCATCTGCTTGAGT
>CAYGGQ010000027.1:0-10020 GCA_964349535.1 uncultured Gammaproteobacteria bacterium
ACCTTGTGAGGCCTGTCATGGAGCGCGTTTACGTACAGAGGGATTGTTTGTCTGGCTTGGTGGCAAAAGCATCGTCGAGGTGACGTCCATGCCTATCAGCGATGCCGCAGACTTTTTTCTTGGATTAGAGTTGGACAAGAATGAACGCAAGATCGCCGAGGCCGTGTTACGTGAAATTATAGGCCGTGTTTCGTTTCTTCTGGATGTTGGCTTGGAGTATCTTACGCTGAATCGTATTGCAGGCTCATTGTCTGGTGGCGAAGCGCAGCGTATCCGTCTTGCATCGCAAATTGGTTCGCGGTTGGTCGGCGCGTTGTATGTGTTGGATGAGCCGACGATTGGTTTGCATCAGCGTGACAACGAACGTCTTATCGACACGTTGCGCAAACTTCGTGATCTTGGAAATACGATTATCGTGGTTGAACATGATGAAGACACAATCGCGGCTTCAGATCATCTTGTAGATATTGGACCAGGGGCTGGGAAGCACGGCGGGCATATTGTGGCAGCAGGATCTATGCCGCAGATTTTGAATGATGAAAAGAGTTTGACCTGTGCCTATCTGCGAGGCGATAAGGTAATTCCGTATCCACGTAAACGACGTCCGGAGCCCAAGGAGTGGTTAACAATTCAAGGAGCCACGGAAAATAATTTGAAAAATTTGACCGTCAAGATTCCGTTAAAACGGTTTGTGTGTGTCACGGGCGTGTCTGGTTCAGGCAAGTCTACCTTGATGATCGACGTGATCTATCGCGCGCTTGCGCAGAAATTAAACGGATCCATGGCAAAACCGGGCACGCACAAAGGAATCGATGGGATTGATTGGCTCGACAAAGCGATTGATATTGATCAATCACCGATTGGTCGGACGCCGCGTTCCAATCCCGCGACGTATACTGGGTTGTGGAGTCATGTGCGTGATTTGTACACGCTGACTCCAGAGGCACGCGTTCGTGGTTATAAAGTTGGTCGATTCTCTTTTAATGTGGCGGGTGGTCGATGTGAAAATTGCGAAGGACACGGTCAGATCGCGATTGAGATGCACTTTCTGCCAACGGTGTATGTGCCGTGTGATGTTTGTAAAGGCAAGCGTTTCAATCGGGAGACGCTAGAGGTGAAATACCGTGATAAAAATATCGCCGAAGTGCTGGCAATGACCGTTGAGGATGCGAGCAAATTCTTTCGTGATATTCCCTCGATGTATGATCGTTTGAAGATCTTGGAAGAGGTGGGTCTTGGTTATCTTGAATTGGGTCAGTCGGCAACGACTTTGTCTGGTGGAGAAGCACAGCGAGTCAAACTCGCGACAGAGTTGGCACGACGGGACACGGGGCGAACGTTTTATCTTCTAGATGAACCGACGACGGGTTTACACTTTGATGATATCCGCAAACTTCTTGAAGTGCTTCATCGTCTCGTCGCGCGTGGAAATACCGTCGTCGTCATCGAACACAACCTAGATGTAATCAAAAACGCGGATTGGATTATTGATCTTGGTCCAGAAGGGGGAGATAAAGGTGGTCGTGTGGTCGCGCAGGGGACACCCGAGGATGTGGCGAAGAGTGAAAAAAGTTTTACGGCAAAATATTTGAAAAAGGTTTTGAAAAAGAGATAAAAAAAGACGCCCCGAGTTGAGCTTCGGGGCGGAAAAAATACTAGCGACTAAAGCACTACCTTACGGCAGCACAAGCGGCGATGATTGACTTCGACACCTTCATCGACTTCGTGGAGTGGGCAGGCTCAAGGCCACGCCAGCTTCAACTGATCATGGTCGTGCTCACACAGGTAGGGCACCCTCCAGTGGATCAGATGCCGGATGAACCGGTTATTACATCCTGATCGGTGGACAGAGTGCGTCGCAGGTTGAGAGATGGCCGTGTAAAAGAGCTGGGCTATGCTGTCATGATGATCCTCCGGAGATCATGTCTTTTAGAGTATACCATAGCTTGGGAACCGTGTTGAACAGGACCTCTGTCTATGTCATGCTGATGCCGATGATTCCTGATGTCGTAAAGGTGAAAAATGAGCAATTACCCGATGTTCCTGGGGTGTATTTGATGAGGAATAAACAGGGGACGTTGATCTATGTTGGCAAAGCGACGTCGCTCAAACGTCGCGTCTCTTCGTATTTTACGAGACCTCACGACATGCGTATTCAAGAGATGGTTTCGCTCATTCGATCCATCGATTATATCGAACGTCCAACCGTGATCGAGGCGTTGATCTTAGAGGCGAACCTGATCAAGCATTACAAACCGAAGTACAACATTCGTGACAAAGATAATAAAAGTTTTTTGTATCTCGTATTTACGAATGAACCTTTTCCTAAACCTGTGTTCGTGAGAGGATCGGACTTAGAAGAAGGAAGTGCTAAGAAATATAAGGCGGTGTTTGGTCCCTACACGGCGCCACACTCATTACGGGCTGCGCTTGACTATCTCCGCAAGATTTTTCCATGGTCCACGTGTGAGCCTGGTCAAAAGCGACCCTGTTTCTACGTGCATATCAAACAATGTCCGGGAGTGTGTATTAACGCCATTGATCGCAAGGCCTACGGCCGCATCATCCGAGACTTGATGGCGTTTTTTGATGGTAAGAAAGAAAATTTGATTCGACGCTATCGTCGGGAGATGCAGGCAGCGGCAAAAGCAAAACGCTTTGAAGAGGCAGCAGCGTTACGGAATAAAGTATTTGCGCTTGAACATATCCAAGATGTGGCTGTCTTGAAGCGGGAAGATGAAGAAGTACCGCCGTCATCGCCGGCTGATCAAGCGCGGGTCAATCTGTTTGGTCGCATTGAGGGGTACGATATCTCCCATATTTCAGGAACGTCGACGGTAGCTTCGATGGTCGTGTTTGAAAATGGCGCACCCGCCAAAGCAGAATATCGAAAGTTCAGAATCAAGACGGTGGTCGGATCAAATGATGTTGCGTCCATTCAGGAAGTGTTGCGACGACGTTTTGGTAACGCGTGGCGTCGACCGGATCTTCTTTTAATTGATGGGGGCTGGCCACAGGTGCATGCGGCACAGGAAGTCTTGGAAGAGTTGAAAATTGCACTTCCGATCATTGGACTCGCAAAAGGGCCGGAACGTAAACGTAACGATCTCATCTGCCCTCCGCAGGATCGGGAGCTCTGCGATCTGTGCAAACAGCATCAAACGCTGTTGGAAAAAGTTCGTGACGAAGCGCATCGCTTTGCGATTACGTATCATCGGAAGGTAAGAGGGATAAGTAGCTTTATTGTTCGAGCGAAATGATAATGCAGTCGAGAACTAGCAAATAACGTGCTTCGCTATTCTCTCGATTCTCGACTTCGCTGTCGCGTCGCTCTACGCCAAAGGCGCATCCGCCTCAGGCGGAGAATAATAAAAACGCCCCACGATTAATTTGATCGTGGGGGAAGGGTTATCGGAAGGCAGGGACTCCGATCAGGAGTCGCTGCTTTTCAGCATCTTCATCGGCGCGTTGCATGGCTGCTTGCGCCTCATGGAAGAGGCGACGTGCCTTTTCCCGACTGTTTTGTATGTTGGTCAGGATGGTTGCAGGTTGAAGATCATGAACTCGCTGCTCCATTCTCTGGAGATGCATGCCGTGGTGATCGTAGTGCGAGAACAAGAGCACGCTGAACCCCACGGCGCTGATCATGAGGATCAGCGGTAGAACGCTGAGCCCGAGGAACCAATTAAGTCCAATACCGGGAAGAACGAAGGTGGCCCACACGCCCAGGAGCACTAGTGCCATGGAATCATGCTGAAAATTGTATCTCAGCTTTTGATGCCAGCGCATGCTCGATAGCCACACGATCTCATCTCGGAGGGTCTCCTTGCTGTACGACGCGAGATCGCATGGCATGCCTTTGCCTATGAGTGATTGTCTCTTGTGTACGACCAGCGCCTTTTCCATGATGTACTCCGTGGTTTTGATGGTTGACGATGAGAAGGAGCAAGAAGAAAGAATAGCATAAAATGGGGTCTTTGTCAATTCTCTCCGGTTACCCCCGTTCTCCTCTAAGTGGGAAATCCTACTTATCCACAATTGAGATCAATAATGCTCATAAACCCTTCAAATAAAGGGTTTATTCAGTACCGTCAAACTTTGACCTAAGAATGTAAGTGGCATAGAATGTCATCTAGTGGCAGAAAGTGGGAGACTCCCTCCCCCTCCATCTCCCCCTCCGGCAGGGGGAGGGTCAGAAGCCGCTCGATCTATGTTCATCGGAGAATACCGCCATACGCTAGATGACAAAGGTCGGTTAGCCATCCCGATCAAGTTTCGTGCATCTCTGTCTGAAGGGGCAGTGGTCACACGAGGACTGGACCACAGCTTGTTCCTTTACTCCAAGAAAGAGTGGGAAGTGCTTGCCGAGAAATTGGCGGCATTGCCATTTAGCCAAGCCGACACGCGTGCGTTTGCGCGTTTGATGTTGGCAGGTGCCATGGAGGTGGAGGTCGACAAATCCGGCCGTGTCTTGTTGCCTGATTATCTGCGTTCATACGCAGGATTGAGCAAAGACATCGTGGTGGCTGGTTTGTATAACCGTCTTGAGATCTGGGATGAAACGGCGTGGAAAAAATACGCCGATAGCACCCAGGCAGACGGGAATTCGATCGCCGAGCGTTTAGCCGGCTTAGGCGTCTAGCTATGGAACCAACGATCCACGACGCGGTTCTCATTGAGGAGACCATGCAGTTCCTTAATGTTCAGCCGGGTGGCCTCTATATCGACGGTACGTTAGGCGGTGGCACGCATAGCGAGCAGATCTTAAAGGAGTCAGCGCCAGACGGTCGCGTCCTATCGATCGACGTTGATCTGAAAGCGTTGGAACGAGCAAAAACACGTTTTGCTCCTTACGGCGATCGTTGGCTCTGTCGCGAAACAAATTTTCGTTTCATGGCTGATGTGGCACGAGAAGCAGATTTTATGCCAGTCGATGGAGTTTTGCTGGATCTTGGTTTGTCATCAGACGAGCTGGCCGACCGATCCAAAGGTTTTTCTTTCATGCAGGATGGTCCGCTCGACATGCGTTTAGGGCCAAAGGCGAACGAAGACGGACTGACGGCTGCGGATATCGTCAATACCTGGTCGGTTGAGGATATCGAAACCGCCATTCGTAACTTTGGAGAAGAACGTTTTGCCGGTCGGATCGCGCACGCCATTTTGAAGGCACGTCATGCCTCGCGCATCATTGGCACGCTTGATCTGGTCACGGTGATCAAACAAGCGACGCCAAACAACTATGAGCAGGGGAGAATTCATCCAGCGACGCGCACGTTTCAAGCCTTGCGCATCGCGGTCAACGATGAACTCGAATCTCTGAAGCAGGCGTTGGAGGGAGCAATCGAGGTATTGAAGCCAGGTGGTCGTCTCGCCGTCATCTCGTTTCACTCCATGGAAGATCGCATCGTCAAACAACGCTTTCTCCAAGAAGATGTCGAACCTCTCACGAAAAGACCGGTGACCGCGAGCGACGAAGAAGTCGCGCGTAACCCTCGTTCTCGAAGTGCCAAGCTCCGTGTCGCAACTAAAAAATAAAAACAAATTTTCATTACTTACAAAACTTATGTCACGCGCCCTTGCCCTTACGATGAGACGTCCGCACGAAGCTTTTGGTATGCCTATGACAATGGGACGTCGGTTGAATGCCGCAGGACGAACGATGACGTTGGTCGCGGTGGTTTCCGCGTTCGTGGCGTGTCTAGGGTTGTTTGTGTATCAAGCGCACATTGCTGCCACGCAGAGTTTTGCAACCCGTGCGCTCGAAAAGCGTTTAGAAAGTCTTCAGGAAACTGTTGCGGTTTTAGAAAATCAGGCGGCACAAATTCAAACCATTCAAGCCGTGCAGGATAAAATTCAGACTCTGGGATATATCCCTGTCGAACACATGGAATTTGTGAATATCTCGCCCGAGACGTACGCGTTAGCAAAGTAAGGGGGCGTGGCCGTCAAAGAAAACCCCCGCACCAAGAACGGGTACAGGGGCAAAGCTCAGGGCTTACAGAGTCGTTCGAGTTTGGCGCGTAATGCCGCCAGCTTTTTTTGCCTTTGTTCGGGGGTACTCACCGACTTCGATTGCCCTTCGTGGCCGATCAGGTAGGTGCGTTTGATCGTGCTGGTGATAGGTTGGCGTTCACGCGCATCCGCTCCTGCGACGAGACGGGCCAGCATTTCTCTGGAACCAGGATCATCGGGGCCTTTTCTGTGCGACATGGGTTTTCTCCTGTGAGTAAGACTCCTATGATCCTGCTACAAACTTGCCAAAAAGGCAAGTTTTTGGCATCCTACAAAAACACCTGGACGCGAAGGAGGATGCCATGTCGAAAAGAAGCGATCGCATCCGGGATGCCATGATGGCCCTGGATGAAGAACAGCTCATGTGCGGGGTGCTCTTTTTTGCCACCACACGTACGTTCACAGATCGTCAGTGGACTCTATTTCTTGAACGCTGTCGTCATGACCGCGAAGCATTGTTTCGGGAGCGAGGATGGATCGCGCCCAATGGGCAAGGCGAAATGCCAGCCGCCTTCCGCTTAGCGATGGATACTGCCTTTTCGCCGAATACGGTGCAAGACGCGAGGCTCGAGGAGAGTAAGCATTTCTTCTCCGCCGAGATGCGTCTCACAACGGTTCGTGGCCTGTACAAAGAAGGGCACCTGCCACAACACCGAAGAGCCCTGCAGATTCTTGCAGAGCAATTCGACAGTCTCTGCCGTCGCTCCTTGGTTCCTGTGCGTTGAACATCTATGACAACCGTCTTTACACAGGCGGTTGTTTTTTTTCTTGTTTTACGTTTTTCAGCTATCATAGTGGCAGCATGAAAGCCTTGTCATTTGTTTTTCGATATATCGTGGTAGATGCGTTGGGGAGTGTGTTGTATTTTCCCGCGTGGTGGTACACCACGGGCTTTGTTTCTGTTTTAGGTTGGTATCATCGAACGTTGTCGTATCAGTGGCGAAGTTACGGTTTTGCCATTTGGATGCGTAATATTCTGGTACCGATGTACGGACAATACGATTGGACCGGTCGCCTGATCAGTTTTGTGATGCGCGTCGTTGTTTTGATCGCGCGGTTTTTTGCTTTCATCGCTTTGTCTCTGGTCTACGGTCTCGCGGTGGTTCTTTGGTTGATCGGACCGATCGTCTGTCTTTTGCTTTTTCTACAAAGTCTCTATCAAGGCCTGTTCTCGGCTGAAGTGCGAGCCATTCGTTTTTAGTATGGGCTCTCCACTTCCTGTAGAAATGAATGCTTGTCGCGTCTGTGGTGGTGACCCACGCGCGTCGCTCGATTGTCAGACGTGTCACGGCGCTGGTGTCAGCGTTATGACCCCAGAAGGATCGGTCGTTTGGTCTGCGCCGTTAGATGGAGCGGCTTTTGTGTGGCGTAAACGTCGCGCAAAGTGGAACGCGTTGTTTCATCTGGTCATCGCAGCGATTATTCTGTTGTGCGTGGCGGCTTTTGTTTTTGGGCTGCTACGTTCGCCCACGAAAGGTGTTTGGATGACGTGGGATTTTTGGTTGGGTGGGCACTGGTACGTGACCTTGTTATGGCTGGCGAGTTTCCTGATCTGCTTTTTTATTTTTCGCGTACGTGTCTACACCGATCAAGCGCGCGTGTTGCCTACGTGGGGTCTGCCAGCGGCAGCGACGCAATCGGCAAAGCCTGTAATAGAAACAAAAGACATCTCTGTCTATTTTGCGCCGGAGGCATGGGTAGCATTAGAGCAAGCGAACCAACTTGCCGAACAATTACAACGTACAGAGGTGCAACCCGCCCATGTATTCGCAGCGATTTTGGGAAGTTCGGTTGGTGGAATACTGATGACGCGTCTTGGGATGCAATTCGATCAGATCAAAGATGGCTTGGCTACGGTTTTGAGACGCGGTTCTTCTGGAACGCCAACGCTTTTTTCTAAGCAAGTACGCGAATTGTTGCTGCAGGCCTATCTTGACGCCCGAAACTTGCGACGGCGTTCTGTGGGTCTGATTGAGCTTTTTTTATTGGCGTTTAACGCAGACCGAGAGTTGCAACAGGTGTTTGATGCCGCGGGTTTTCCGGCAAAGCATGTGGCGCAGGTCGCGGAATGGATTCGGATGCAGGAACGGCTTAAAGAGGAACATGATCGCTTCGTGTCGCTCGCGGCGATGAAGCCGAATACAGCGATGAACCGTTCGATGACCGCGCGACGTACGGTATTTCTCGATCGTTTTGCTGAAGATCTTACTCTGGCGGCGCGCAACGGATATATCGGTCCGTCCGTCGGACGCGAACAGGAGATGGAGGAGTTGTTGCGTGGCATTGAAAGCGGACGACGCTCGGTGGTGCTCGTGGGGGAATCAGGTTCTGGCAAGATGTCGCTTGTAGAATCGTTGGCGCGTCGCATGGTTGAAGAGGACGTGCCACCGGAATTGTTTGATCGTCGATTGATGTCGCTGCAGCTTCCGCAACTCCTGTCTGGCGGTGATCCGGCACAGGCTTCGGAACGCTTGCTCTACCTTCTTCAAGAAGTCGCGATGAGCGGGAATGTCATCCTTGTGATTCCAGGGATTGAAGCATTGGTCGGCGAAGGAGGCGCCGCGCTGGATCTCGCGGAAACGTTCGCGGCTGAATTGGACAAAGGTTACTTTATCGCCATTGGGACGACGACCCCTCGCGCGTGGACGACGTATCTTGAACGTCGAACGCTTGGGAGTAAACTCGTGCGTGTGAACGTGCCAGACTTGGATGTAGATCACACGATTCAGGTACTGATGTTACAGAGCGGCTACATTGAATTTCAAAATAAAGTTTTCTTTTCTTACGGAGCACTTGAGAAAACCGCGACACTTGCCGCGCGTTATCTGACAGATGGGCATTTACCGGAAAGCGCGATCGCGATCGCGAGAGAAGCGGCTGTATTGGCGAGGAAGACGCGAGGTGAGCGAGGGTTTGTATCGCCAGAAGACGTGGCGAGCATTGTTCACGACAAGACGAATATTCCTGTAGAAGCGGTGACGCAGGATGAATCACAGAAGTTGTTGGATTTGGAAGCGCATTTACATGGTCGCGTCATCGGACAAGAAGACGCGGTGACAGCCGTTGCTTCTGCGATGCGCCGTGCAAGAGCGGGGGTACGCGAAGGACGTCGCCCGATTGCAAACTTTTTGTTTATGGGGCCGACCGGTGTCGGTAAAACAGAACTAGCCAAAGCATTGGCGGCTGAATATTTTGGAAGTGAGCAAGCGATGGTTCGATTGGATATGTCGGAGTATCAAGATCGCTCTTCTGTGAACCGTATTATCGGCGCTCCCGGCGACGAACGAGGCGGCGGTTTAACAGAAGCGGTGCGTAAGAATCCATTTACTATTGTTCTGCTTGATGAGTTAGAAAAAGCGCATCCCGACATTCTCACCTTGTTTTTGCAAGTGATGGATGATGGAAGGCTCACGGACGGGGTGAGTCGCACGGTTGATTTTACGAATACGGTCGTGATCGCGACATCTAACGCGGGGACGTCGTATATCCAGGAACAAGTGCAACAAGGAGTATCGATCGAACAGATTAAGACGGCACTCCTAGAGCGTGAGTTGAAGGGGATCTTTAAGCCAGAGTTTCTCAATCGTTTTGATGGCATTATCGTGTTCAAGCCACTTACGCTGGATGACGTCACGCAAATTGCTTGGTTATTGATTGGTGGTGTGAGCAAACGCCTAGAGGCGCAGGGGATTGGATTTCGAGCGGATGATGTGGCGGTGGAAGAATTGGCGAAAGTTGGGTTTGATCCTGTGTTTGGCGCGCGACCATTACGTCGCGCGATTCAAGAACGAGTGGATAATGGGCTGGCAGATCTCTTGTTGCGCAAGACGTTGGTGCGAGGGGATACGGTGGTGCTAGAAGCAGGTGGACAGTTAAGAGTCGAAAAGGGTAAGTTTGCATAAATGAATATGGATATCCTACGGGGTCCTGTCGCTGCGGCACCTTACTTAAATATTGTCGGACAATATTTAAGTAAGGGATCCGCCTTCGCGCCACCCCTTCGGATGT
>CAYGGQ010000028.1:0-3060 GCA_964349535.1 uncultured Gammaproteobacteria bacterium
GCATGAGCTCGGGCCGACGCGGACCTCGCGAGAGCATGACCCGAAGGGTCGGCAGCGAGCCGGTACGAGCCGCCTCGTTGTACTCGCCGAGAGCCCGCGGCGCCTGGCCGGCAAAAGTCAGACGGTTCGCGCCAGCCTTCATGTGATCGCGAAGCCAGGACAGGTGCGCGTCGCTCGTCGGGTCGATCTCCCGCGTCTTGGTGGCCGCGTAGTAGGCGACCTGACGGGCCTCGAGACCCACGTTGTTCCAGTTGACGCGGCCGATGCCCATGCCGCTCTTCTGAAGCGCCTTGCTCGGCTCGAGCGGATCGGCGTCATAGATGCTCTGCGCATCCACACCGACGCGGATCACCTCGTGCGGGATCCCGGTGCCGTCGAAGTAAATGTTGTTCTCGGCCGCTTCGCGACCCTCCTCGAGACCCTCGATGTACTCGATGGTGAGAGGACGGTTGATGGCGCCATCGGCGTCGATGACGATGCAGGGCACGCCGAGACGGCGCTCGACCTGACCCATGACCATCAGGAACATGTTCCGCAGCTTCGGGTTGTAGCCCGCGACCACGGTCGCGATCGGCATCATGTCGGCGAGCCCCATGTCCATGCCCTGACCGTTCATGAGCATCATGAGCATCATGGGGTCCATGCCCGTCTGGCCCGCGAAGCCCGTGACCTGCTCCTTGGACGGCGCCGCCCCTTCTGGCAGCTCCGCGTTCGGATCGACCTTCGAGCCGGCGACGGGCGCCGCGGGAATCGGGGCGAATGCGGACAGCACTCGTCGAGCCGGCAGCGCCTTCAGACCGACACCGATCAGATCGGCCTCGGTGAGACCGGCCAAATCGGCCAGGGAGGTGGCACCGAGATCGTTCTTGATCTTGGCAGCGATGTCGGCGCTGACACCGAGCTCGATGAGCTTGATTTCGACTGGATCGATCACCAAAGCGGTCATCGCCACGGGGGAGGAAGTCGAAGCGGGTGCGGACTCGGGATTGCTGCTGCCATCGGACGGGGTGCTCATGCTCTTTCTCCTGTTTTTTTCCTGTTTTACTGCGTTTTGGGAACGTACGATTCTGCTCGCATCTTAGCTGAATCTACGATTTTGTCAATAGCAGCAGCAAAACCCCAATAAAACCAGTCACTTTATGTATATTTAACACTAAGTATCCACAAGACTCCTTTTTACCCCCGCGCCTTCAGAATCAGCCGCGCGAGACGCAACTCATCATAGGAATAAGCCTCTCCCAACCGACCACGCACCGGTGCCAACAGGTCACTTCCAGATTTTTGAAAAGCGTCAGCAATCTTTTCCAGCCGTTCAGTAGAAGAAAAAACGACATGCGCAACATCCAACGCCACCCCCTGTTCCATCGCCTTCTCTAAATGTTGAACGATCGTCGTGACACTCAATCCACGCGCAGCAGCAATCTGCTCCAGCGTTTGTTTTTTGTGTAAAAGCTCTACCGTGGTAAGCACGGTGTCTGATGAAGCACGCTTCATCGTCACGGGTTGTTGCACCGTTCTCTCTCCCGTGATCGTCTGCTCAATAATTCCATGCGCTTCCGCATATTCACGAATCGCTTGTACAAAACGACCACCGTATTGCGCGAGCTTTTCTTTTCCAACCCCAAAGATACCTGACAAACTTTCCAAGCGTTGCGGATACAATCGTGACATCTCTTGCAAGGTACGGTCCCCAAAAACGATATAAGGAGGCACATGCTTTGCTGCGGCTAGCCCTCGACGAAGCGTACGCAACTTTTCAAACAACGTTTGATCAAACTCTTCAACATCTTTCACACCTTTTTTAATAGCGATCGCTGTTCGTGCAGGCTCAGGCGGCAAGCACACATCGCACGTCTTGCAATTCGTGGCTTCCCAAACCTCATCAAAGTATTTCAAAAGAAACGCGCGCCGACAGGAATGTTCTTCGCAATAACGTGTGATCTCTTGCAATTGAAAGCGCGCTCGCTGCCGCTCCATGGAATCCGCCATCTCACGAATAAAAAACTCGTGCTTAAAACGGTCACCACCCGAATAGAATAAAAGACAATCACTCGGCAAACCATCACGTCCCGCACGCCCTGTTTCTTGATAATATCCTTCGACGGACTTTGGCAGATCCATGTGGACGACCAAACGCACATCCGGCTTATCAATCCCCATCCCAAACGCGATCGTCGCGGCAATCACGGGTGTCTCGTCGCGAATAAAGCGATCTTGAATCTGTGTGCGTTCTTGAGGCAGAAGCCCTGCGTGATACGCAGCGGCCTGAATCCCATTCGCGCGTAAGTCTGCCGCCACCTTTTCAGCCCCCTTCCGAGAAAAACAATAGACGATCACTGATTGCCCGGGTCGTGCCTGAATTTCTGCCAACAGACGATCAAGCGCGCGTTTTTTTGGAATAACGCGATAGGTTAAATTTGGCCGGTTAAAACTTGATTGAAAAATACGACCCTGATCCAACTGCAACTGACTGACGATGTCCTGACGCACGCGCGCGTTTGCCGTTGCCGTCAACGCAATCATAGGCACACCCGGAAACACCGTTCGTAAAACATGCAGATTGCGATAGTCCGGTCGAAAATCATGACCCCATTCGGAAATACAATGTGCTTCGTCCACCGCGAGTAAACTGACCTGCAACGTTTTTAAATAAGCCAACACCTGCGGCATCCCTAATCGCTCAGGAGCGATGTAGAGCAGCTTTAATTCGCCACGTGTGGCCTTGCGCTCAATCTGCGCCACCTCCGCTGGAGGCAACGTACTGTTAATAAAAGCTGCTTCGATGCCATTGGCACGCAACGCATCTACTTGATCTTTCATCAAAGCGATCAAAGGCGAAATGACGAGCGTCAATCCCGGAAACAACAACGCGGGCATCTGAAAACACAAAGACTTCCCACCACCCGTCGGCATCAAAACCAACGCGTCTTTACCAGAAACGCAATACGTCACGATCTCCTCCTGCAAAGGACGAAACGTGTCATACCCAAAATGTTTTTTCAAAACGTCGAGCATAGAGCGCGTGGCTACTCTATACTCCGTTCCACGAAACGAGGAGGG
>CAYGGQ010000028.1:3160-9627 GCA_964349535.1 uncultured Gammaproteobacteria bacterium
AACGACTATTTCGTCCCCTGTGTTTGAAGGTTGAGGAATGGAAGCGTGCCTCCCGGGATCATCTGATTTGGCAAATGACCGTCCCACTTTTCAACGGCTTTCAAATTTACGTAAGACGCGCCTCCCTGCTGTTGAATAGCCGCCGCTTGAATCTTAATCGCCTCGGCCTCGGCTGTTGCCTGCGCGACACGCTGTTCTGCTTCAATCTTTATACGCTTCAAATCATTATCTGCTTTCTCGGCATTTTGTTGAGCGACCTGTTTCTGCTCAATCGCATCCTCAAACGCATCGGAAAACTGCTCATTCACCAAGGCGTATTTGGTCACAAGAAAAACCGTAGGAATTGATTTGCGGAAAGCGGCTTCAATCTCATCACTGACCTCTCCACGTTTAGAAAGTAGTTCTTCTGCGCTATACTTTGCAATCGTTTGCTTGACGGACGCCTCAAGATTTGGACGCAACACGTTCATTTCTGCGTTCAAACCATACTGCTGGTAGATCAGACCGACCTGTCTTGGATCCGAATTGTAATTCACGACCGAGTGAATCTTCACGTTTTGTAAATCATGAGAATAGGCTTCCGAAGACAGGATCTCAATCTTCAAGGTACGCACATCCATCTTGACAACGGTTTGAGCAAACGGAATACGCATATGAAGCCCCGGTTCCAATATCCGCCCATTAAAAGCACCCCAATCCAACACAACGCCTCGCTCACCTGCTCCCACCGTGACCAACGGATTAATGATGATGACTAGTAGAACCACGACCACCACAAACATAAAAATAATCACTTTCTTCGTCGTAGGCATAATAGATTATCGGTAAATAAAACTTATTGATTGCAGAGTAGCACCATTCACAGGGAAGGCAAACGCTACGTAGAAACGGTCGATGCGCCTCTTCTTCTGTAAAAAATCTTCCGTATTTCCTCAACCAACACGATCGACGTAGCGATCGGTACAATCACCATCCAATCGGAGAGACTTAATGGCACCGTCTTGAGCAGCCGTTGCATCACCGGTGTATAGATCGCGAAGAACTGAAGCGCGATCACGATCACCGTCGCTCCGACCAAGTAGGTATTGGAAAACGGATGCGTGCGAAAAAGAGATTTGTATTCTGACCTACAATTCCACGCGTTGAACCACTGAAAAACAGCTAACACGGTCAAAGAGATAGTCCAGGCCTTCGCGAGGTCTGCCTCGTAGTGCTGTTGAAAAAGCCACAACGTTCCTACCGCCATCGTAAGAGACATGAGCACCATCCGTTTTCCCATCAAGAGGTCCACTAAAAACTTTTTTGGTTTTTTAAATTTCCCCTCAAGCAAATGTCTCTCCTTGGGTTCCATCGCAAGTGACACATCGAGGAACCCATCCGTGACCAAGTTCAACCAAATAATCTGTGCTGGCAAAATTGGCAAGGGAAGACTTAACACGAGCGCGCCGATAATGGTCAACGTCTCCCCAAGGCTGGTAGAAAAAAGATAAAGAATCACCTTCTTAATCGTCTTAAAAATACTACGCCCTTCTTCAATCGCCGAAACAACACTTTCAAGATTATCGTCTAATAAAACAATATCCGCTGCTGCTTTCGCGACTTCCGTCCCAATGCCACCCATGGCAACACCAAGATCGGCTGCAACCAAGGAAGGCGCGTCATTCACTCCATCTCCCGTCATCGCGATGACCTCTCCACGAGAGCGGTAGGCTTCGATAATCCTCATTTTATGTTCTGGATTCACCCGCGCAAACACCGAAACCGTTTTTAATTTTGCGGACAAGGCAGCTTGAGATAATCCATCGACCTCTTTCCCGGTCAGCACCTCATCCCCCTCTTGCCAAATACTAACCTCCTTTGCGATCGCTTGCGCGGTGACCTTGTGATCGCCCGTAATCATCACGGCCTTAATCCCTGCGGCGATAATTTTTTGTATAGCCACGATCGCTTCCGGTCTTGTCGCGTCTCGCATACCATAAAATCCGCCAAAGGCGAGATTCTTAATTTTCTCCGGTTGAAAAATCTTCCCCGCATCCGCGTCAATCGCGAAGGCGACGACTCGCAACCCTTGTTGAGACAGATGAAGAAACATCGCTTCGATTTTTTTCCGGTCTTCCTCCGTCATCATTTTACGTTTGCCATCAACCCAAAGCGCGTCTGATAACTCCAACAGAACCTCCGGAGCTCCCACGACCGCTAATAAACGCTTCTCATCAACTTCATGCAACACCGCGTGAAATTTTAATTTATAATCAAACGGGATCTCACCAATCAACGGCAGCTCTCTCTCCAAGTCCTCTTTATGAAAACCCAGCTTCTGCGAGAGGACGAGCATCGCCGCCTCCGTTGGATCGCCCGTGATCTGCCAGCGCTTTGCCTGCTCCGAATACAGCACCCGCGCGTTCGCGCAAAGAGCCGCGACTTTTCCCGCAAACAATAACTCCGCGTGATTGACCGCATCAACCTCATTTTCGTTGAAACGAATTCCTCCTTTGGGTTCGTACCCAACCCCTCCCACCTCGAATAAACGCTCTCCAACGTAAACCTGTTGAATCACCATTTCATTCTTCGTCAAGGTTCCCGTTTTATCCACCGCAATCACGCTTGCTTGACCAAGCGCTTCGACCGCCTGTAATTTTTTTACGAGCGCATGACGTTTACTCATACGCCAAACGCCTGTCGCGAGAACAAGCGTAACAACAATGGGCAGCCCCTCCGGAACAATCGAAACAGCCAAAGAGACGATGGTGGTAAACATTTCTCTCACCGAATGGCCAACGGCGATACCTAAAATAAAAACAGCGATGGAAATACCAACCACCGTGATCACAATCACCCGCGACAGGGCGCGGATATCCTTCTTCAACGGAATTTCCGTATCCACTACCGCAATCTTTTTTGCAATCACGCCTATGGCCGTTTGCACTCCCGTCGCAACAACAACCACACGGCCATGACCCGACACCACATGCGTCCCCTTAAAAAGCAGCGTCCTTCCTTCTTTATTCTTCTCCCCTACGGGCGATGGTTCACTGATTTTATGTACCGGCACCGACTCTCCTGTGAGCGCCGCTTCATCTACTTTGAAATTTTGTGAAAAAATCACGCGCGCATCGGCGGGAACCTTTTCCCCTTCCTGTAAAATCAGGATATCCCCCGGAACGATCTCACGATCTGGAATAATCATCTCCTTTCCATCACGCAGAACAGTCGCTTTTGTTTCCACAAACGTTTTCAGAGCCAACAATGTATTCTGCGCTTTACCCTCTTGAAGCGTCCCAACGACTGCATTGAAGAACAGAACGCCAAGAATAATGCACGCATCCACCACCTCTCCCATGAAGAAGACTACAACACTGGCCACGACCAGAATGGCGATCAACGGACTCTGAAACTGACGAAGAAAGATGATAAAAAGGCTATCCGCCTTTGCTTCCGGCAGGATATTCAACCCATAGTGCGCCAGCCGGGTCGTCGCCTCCTCCTGACTTAAACCATGTTCCGTGGAATGTAACTCTTCAAAAATAGCCTCTTTTGATTTGAACTGCCATCCTTCTGCTCCCCTTTGCCCTATTTTATGCATGCCCAGATAATACCACCCGATTGACAATTCCTCCATTTTATGGTATAAATGCGCCACCCTTCAGGAGGATACCATGGCCCAGGTCGCGTTCGTCGTCGCTCTCTGCATCAGTCTCTTCGCCACGGGTGCATTCAAACCGGCGCCTGACCACTACGCGCCCTGTGCGCGGTTGTCGACGCCGAAGGAGCAGAACCAGTGCAAGAATCTGGTCGCATTCGCCCTTTCGGCTGGCTGGTAGTCTCTTCCCAAGAGCCGACCAAGCCACACTTAAAACCCTCTGCAACTTAAGCAGAGGGTTTTACAATTCTACACAACTCTTTCGCTGACCTTAATTACTCTCGGCCATGGAACGTTCTTTCATCACTTTATTGACCAATACCTGCATCGTCATCAACCAAGTAATCTGCTCTTTTCTTTCAAGAACATCTACCAACAACTCCACGCTATTGGGATCCTGCTGTTTCTTTTGTTCTAATTGCAACAACTCAACACTCAACTGTTCAAGCCGCGTTTCTAGCAATCCGCTTTCAGCAACCACTTCCTGAAAAGGGGCCTCCCGAAGACTCTTCTCCATCTGTTGCCACATCGCCTTCGCTTCTGCCTGACGCTCCACAAAGCTCTTGAGCTGATGAGGCTGTCTCTCCTGCGGTGTTGGTAGTATTTCATGCATCATATAAAAGGAAGTCTAGCACAGAACATGAATTTTTGACGAAATCGTCATTTTTATATCATACCGCGCTCTCTTTCATTCTCAAAGATGCGTTTGCGATCAATGAAGGCCTACTATCTTTTGCCGTCTTCCGTGAGAGGGCTCACTCTTAAAAAGTAGGGTTTTTACGTGGGATGCCGTCGTAGAGGAAGTAAGAACTATTTTTGAGAGGATGAATGATGCAACGATCTATATTCCTACTTTTGGATTTCCTCAAGCAGCTCCGGAAGCTCAGGGATCAAAAAAGAAAAATGGCCTCTGTTTTCGAGCGTAACAACTCTCGCGCTTAAGAGTGGTACGTACCCTTCGTACATTCGACCAACAACCTCATCGTCCTTTGAAATGATAATAACGACCTGTTCTTGTATCTGATCTTTCAAACTTGAGGTTATTTCATAGGCATTAAATTCATCCTCATAAGGCATTTTTACACGATCTGGATCGTTAGCGATATTTTTTGATGCCGGTGCAATGAGAATAACTTTTTTCACCCGCTTTCCCGTCTCACTTAACCAACGAAGCAGGGCGTATCCACCCGCGCTCAAGCCAACGAGGATCGTATCTTCGTTAACAGTGAGTTGATCGAGCATCTCTCTCCATTCTTCATATCGCGCCTTCCAGACATCCGCCACAACCGGACACGCAACGACGTAACCTTTCTCTTCAAGGCATTTTTTAGTCCATCCCATCCAGTTTCCTTCATTGTTTGGATTACAGAGTGGAATATCCGCGATAAGCTTCCCTTCTATTCTTTCAGCAAAACGACCGTGCAGAAGAATGACATTGCTTTTTTGTTTCATAACCTACAAGCATCCTAGCATCCGGTTCCAACTTTTATTAGGGGTATACAAAATAGCTGCTTGGTTGGAACTTATAAAAATCCCTAAGACAATACAAAAATCGAACCGTTTCTGGTTCAATTTTTGTTGGGGTCACATCGTCGAGGTTGTGAGCATCGCTATAGCGAATCTGCCACCGTGTTCTTTCATTCCTGACTATTCCTTATGTGAGCACTACTTGTATACTTGTTCGTGTGAACCTATATCTAACATAATAATGAGAATGCCGGTCTCAACCTCTTCAAAAATAATCCGAAAATCACCTGTTACAGAAATACTACGCCGTCCCTGCATCCGTCCTGAGAGAGCATGATTTTTTAACGATGGATCATACGGGCTAACAGTAAAACGTTTTATCACCTCAAGTGTTTTTGCCTGATGACGAGCCGATAATCTTTTAAATGACTTATCGAATTCGCGATGAAAGATGATCTTCACATCTTTTTTGTGAGATACGCTATCGCCTCATCTGGACGCATCGCTTTCGTTATATTCACTCCACGTTTCGCTTCTGCACTACGAAGCAAAATCGTATCCTCTTGCTCTAATGTAAGCCCATTTTCAGTCACCGCTCGAAATGGGATCCCTTTTTGTAAAATGATTTGTTTGAGGAACATCTTAATAGCCGCGCTCATATCAATACCAACCTCGTCCAGGATCTTTGCACTCGATGCCTTGGTTTTCTCATCAATACGAATCTGTATGGTTGTCATATAGAGTATAGAATATCGTAGTGTACTGACATTGTCAATACACTATATTTTTCACAAAAACATTCGATTTTACGGGGGAGTTTTGGCGGGGTCACATCGTCAAGGACGTTAGAACCGTCATCTGACTGAATTGTAAAAACTCCGGCCTCTTGATATGCTCACGAACATGAAACAAGGAACGGACCACTTGGTCCACGAAGGATTGGTTGGAAAAATTACTGACACGAAAGAAGGGAAAGGTTTGTTTGCGCTCCAAGATTTTTCAAAGGGAGAGGTGTTGATCGTGTTTGGTGGACGAGCGGTCACGCGCGCGACATTGGAAGCACAGCCGGGTTCTTTGGGTCACCATGCGTTACAAGTAGGAAAAGGAATCTTTCTGCAAGGATCAGCTGATGAGGAAGGCGAATGGGTGAACCATTCTTGCGATCCCAATCTCGGTTTCCAAGGGCAAATCACCCTCGTAGCAATGAGAGATATTAAACAAGGCGAAGAAGTCTGTTTTGATTACGCGATGACCGACATGAATGATGCGGATGAGTTTGATTGCGCATGCGGCGGGGCTCATTGTCGTGGCCGTGTAACAGGAGAAGATTGGCGTCTCGCCGATCTCCAACAAAGAAATA
>CAYGGQ010000029.1:0-5984 GCA_964349535.1 uncultured Gammaproteobacteria bacterium
ATGCTTACAGCTCTTGCGTCAATGTTTTTTTGCAGGAAATACAGGTGGAAGAAGAGGGGCGGGCTTCCAAGCGTTTTACATCAATTTCTTTATGACAGTATTTACAGATGCCGTACGTGCCTTTCTCGATCGCGTCCAGTGCTTTGGTTGCATCACGCAATTCCGCCTCTAATTTTTCAGTAATCGATAGTTCATCCGCGTATTCGGTAACTTCTGAAGCGTTATCGTCATCCGACGAGCCACCGGATTCCGGATAGGCAGACTCAAAACCGCCAACCGCGGACTTGCTTTTTTTAGCGCCCAAATCACTCAAATCTCGTTCCAAACGAGCTTTGTCCTCGATCAAAATTGTTTGAATCTTAGCGAGAAAATCTTTGGTCAACATACTATTTTAAATAAGTATAGAGGAGAATGAGGGTTTGGGCAAGGGTGGAGGGCAAATTGACAGTTCAGCGCTTTCTTGTAAGCTGACAGAGTTCCTTCTAAAAACAGGAGAAAAACCATGCGAAGAGCGCTTGTCGTCGGCGGTACCAAGGGTTTGGGTTTGGAGATTGCTCGGAGAGCTCAATCTCATGGCACCATGCCAATCGTGGCGGGAAGATCGGTGGACAGAGATAAGGGGCTGGAGATTGGAGGCTGCAGGGCGGATTCCGTTCTTCTGGATGTTACAAGCGGCGTGAGCGTTGACTACGCGATGAAGGACATCGGTGATGTGACCGACATTGACACACTGTTTTTCGTAGCAGGACAGCCTCCATCCATGGATCAACTACTTCATACACGCATCGAGGAGCTTTGGAACCTTTACGAGGTCATGTGTCTGGGGTGGATGCGTGTCGTCCGAGCGTTCCATGAGCGGAAGAAAGCGCCGTATGCCCTGGTGACCGTCGCGTCAACGACCGCTTGGAAGGTTCGTCCGGAAGGTGAGGTCGCCTACGCAGGTGCCAAGGCGGCACAGGCGGCCATGGCTGCAAACTTCCACAACGAACTGATCGTCGACTTCCCCGGCTCCAGGTCCTTGATCGTATATCCCGGTGGCATGAAGACAGATTTTCTCGCTGGAACGGGGCGTGATACGTCGTTGTGGATGGATCCCGCGGAGGTTGCCAGATTGATTTGGCGGCAGATCAACCTGCAAATGGACCCTATCGTACACATGCAAATCGAGCGAAAAAATGGAAGGCCAGATGTCTCGTTCGGTCCACGCCCACTGACGGTGTAGACCGTCGCACTTACCAAGACGTCCTGAAAAGGGCGTCTTAATTTTTAAAATCATCTTCCTTCAATTTTGATTGGCGCAAAATAGACCGAAAAGTACCATAGCGAATTTCTTTGCCATGCGTTGGAATAATAGTGGTAAGAGTCGGATTTCCTTTTTTGCGGTACTTGGCGTGTGAGCCAGTTTGAGAAATAAAAAAGAAGCCCTTGCTTTCAAGGACTTTAACGACAAGACGTAATAAATAGGGCTTAGGCGTGCTGAAGGGTGATAGAGGCGATAAAAGGCTCTTTTACCCGTGTTTTCTTTGTCGGAAGTGGGATATCCTCAAAATATAACGCCAAAGCATCTTGGAGCATATCAAGGGCTTCCTTTTTGGTTTTGCCGAAGCTGGAAATATCAACATCCAAACATTGAGAAATGTAGTGGCTCCCTTCTTTCCATACCACTGATTTTAGGTTTATTTGACGCATATTCTTATGATTTGTGTGTTTACGGTATCGTCACAGACGGGGTAAGTCAAAATTTTGGCGAATGGAAGGGTTTAAAAAAATCGGATTAACCGGGGAACGGTCAGATATTGAAAGAGCGCCAGGGTCGTCCTAAAGTAAAATTTTAGACGTCTTGGCGCTCAGGCCAAGACTATGATTGATGTTCGTGCACCCCGGAGGAATGCACAAAGTTCAATACAGATGGTCCTTGCCTATAAGAGACTGCTTTTTCTACCCCTCCCTCGGCAGGGCCTCAACAGAACCGAAGTTCTGCATAAGTGAGGTTGCCAAAATATGGTTTGTTTTTGATTTTGGATTTTTTGACCCATGAATGGCGTAAAAACGCCGGGTCGGGGGTGGAGTGGAAAAATTGAATCAGTATCCATCAAAAGATGGGTACCGATGTATTTAGCAGTTTTCAAGGTGCAACAAATACGGAAAACCTGTCCGTACTCTAGATAATCGATCGCATTTCGCGATCCACGACGCCGCTCCTGGCAACTAGCGTTTCGCTAGTCCGTAATCGCGGCAAAGAATGTAGCAAGGTGCCTGTGTCGGACATGACCGTACCACTCCTTTATGATAGCGCATTTTTTGATTTTAATCAATGGTGGGTGAGAAGAGCTGCAAAATGACTTTATAGTTAGCCACATTTTGTGTTATCCACAGGTCTGTGGATGAAGGGGATAACTATTGTTCTAGGCAAAGCTTCATTTTGTGCTCGCTACTTTCAGCAATTTGGACAGCAGGAATGCTTAATGTCATCCCCAGACCGAGATGTTCAAACAACTTGTCCATGATACGGCCTGAAAAACGAGCAACAATGGTGTCTTTGACACAGCCTTGGGAGACAGGAATGGGTTTGAAGCTCTGCAAATCATCAAGAGTGCTAATAATAACGCGGCTTTGCGCGAGATCAAGCTGTCCTTGACGATTGGGGAGGTTGTAGTTTTGGTAGAGACTGGCGCCTTCTTGAGGTTCGAATGATTTTTGTTCCGTAAATAGGCCACCATCGGGAAGTTTTTGGATAGAACGACTGTAAATACCGAAATTCGCTAAAAGATCCTTTGCTTGGCGATCATTCAGATCCTGAGAAAAGAAAAGAGAGAGCGTATTTTTAGTCCAGTCTCCGTTCCATTGGATATAAGCCTGATCGATCGATGGAGTTGTTGTAGGCAGGGGAGGCACTAAAAGACTCGTCAGCCAAGGACGCCAAGAGGTTTCTTGTTGGAGAGTTGATAGGGAGAGCGCGAGGTCAACCGTGTACAAAGCAAGAGGTTTTGCAGGATGTTCAAAGGTGAGGTCGGTGTTGATGACGCCTGATCGATAGGTGAACCAAAGCGTTTGCGTCGATGTTGCTGCGTTGGTGTCTGGCAATCTAAAGAGCTGATCAAGGTCTAGGCGGCCGACGACAGGAGAAAGAGGATGGGAAAGCCACCAGGACAGTTGTTCGGTGTACCGAATGGGATGTGTGCGCGACAAAGCCTCTTCAGAAACAATCTTAATCAGACCATGTGTTTCATGTACCATCGCCGATGGTGTCTTAATCCAAACAGGAAGAACCGCGAAGGAGTGCCAGCCGCGATCGTCTTGATAGGAGCCAAACAGCGCGGGCCATCGGGAGGCACTGGCGAGCGTGTCGCGCCAAGGGGCGGGTAGTGTCTGCGTTGCTTCGGATGGAAGGCGCTTCATCAGTGTTTTTGGCGAAGCGATCGCAATGATGGTGGCGTTTGGAATGTTGATGGGCCGAGAGAACAGGAGCCAAAACAAACCGACGATTGCGGTAAAAAAACAGATGATCATCACGGCGAGCAACGGACCGCGAGGAAGAGCGGAAGAGGTGCCGTAAGCCAAAATGTTGCTATCAGCCGGCGTTTGAGTGGTGATTTGATCCATGGAAAAAGATGATACCACCCTATCGAAGAAGCCAAAGCCGTGCAACGGGCACGGCTTTGGCTTTCCTCTTAATTATTATCGGCGTGGTCCGCGAGAACCCCCGCCGGATTTATTGTCACGGAGTGGACGATCGTCAGCTGGCCCTGCTTTGTAGCCAGGGTCCAAGCGTTTCATCGACAGGTTGAGACGTCCCATGCTGTCGATTTCGTAGACCATCACTTTGACCATTTGTCCGAGCTTGACCACGTCGTTTACAGAAGCGACGCGGGTTAATGCCATCTCTGAAACGTGGACGAGACCTTCCATGCCGGGAAGAATCTCGACAAACGCGCCGAAGTCCATGATGCGTGTGACAGGTCCTTCGAATGTTTCGCCTGCTTTCACCTCGTGCGTCAATTGTTTGATCCAGTCAACCGCCTTCTGCATGGATTCTGGATTGACGGATGTTACCATGACGAGACCGTCATCTTCGATATCAATTTGTACACCGTGTGTCGCGATGATTTCGTTGATGACCTTGCCGCCCGGACCGATCACCGCGCGAATCTTTTCTGGATTGATGCGGAACGAGACGATACGAGGCGCATATTGCGACAAGTCAGCACGTGGCGCTGGAATAGCTTGCTTGATAACGTCCAAAATTTGCAAACGCGCGGTGCGTGCTTGAGCAAAAGTTTGTTTCACCACATCCCACGGCAAGCCAGAAGTCTTTGTATCCATCTGCACCGCGGTGATCCCATCTTTTGTGCCAGCAATTTTGAAATCCATGCCGCCGGTCCCGTCTTCAAGATCTTGCAAATCCGTGATGACGCGATAGCGGTTGTTGGCTTCGTCACTCGCCATACCCATCGCAATGCCGGCTACAGGATCGGTGATCGGAACACCGGCATCCATCAAAGCGAGCGTTGAACCACAAACCGCACCCATGGAGCTCGAACCGTTAGAACCGAGAACCTCTGATACAACGCGAATGGTGTAGGGGAATGATTCGCGGTCTGGGAGTACGGACATGAGAGCACGCTCAGCGAGGGCGCCGTGTCCAATTTCACGACGGCCTGGTCCGCGATTACCGCGCGTTTCGCCGACGGAATAACTTGGAAAGTTGTAGTGATGGAAATAACGCTTGGTCATTTGATATTCCATCGTGTCGAGCGTTTGTTCCATGCCAGGAGAACCGAGCGTCACAGACGACAAAACCTGTGTTGAACCACGTTGGAACAAACCAGAGCCATGCGTACGAGGCAAGACGCCGACGATCGAGCCAAGATCTCGAATTTCATCCACCTTGCGCCCATCCGCACGCCAACCGTCATCAAGAATTTTGCGCGTGACCTCACTGTCCACGAATGCGTCAACAACATCTTCTGCTTTTTTAGCATCATCTTTCGCAATACCAAGTTCAGCGAGATGTGATTGCACCTCTTTTTTAAGACGTGACACAGCCGCCTTACGATCCGCTTTACCCTTAAGAGGTTCAGCGAACAAAACGGTTTCGCGTGTGGCTAAAAACGTTCTTGTCTTTTGATGAATCTCGGTGATGCGAGCACGTTTAGCAATGTCTTCGTCATTTTTTGGTTTGGTTGGATCAATCTTGGTTTTGCCGACAGCCTTCACGACCTTGTTGATGAGATCGATCACGGGTCCAAGTTGCTTTGCGCCAAATTGAAATGCTTCTAACATGACTTCTTCTGGAACGCGGTTTGCGCCAGCTTCCACCATCACGGTTTTTTCCATTGTGCCAGCAATCACGAGATCGAGTTCGCCCGTATTTGTTTCGGCGTAGGTTGGCATGAGAACGAACTGTCCATCTTTGCGGCCGATACGAATCGCGGCGATAGGGCCGTTCCAAGGGATGTCAGAGATCGCCAACGCGCACGAAGCGCCGATCAAGCCGGGAATGTCTGCATCATTCTGTTGGTCATGGGAAAAGACGGTGGCAACAACAGCGATGTCGTTGCGTACGGCGTCAGGGAAAAGCGGACGGACCGCGCGATCGATCAGACGACCAGACAAGATCGCTTCATCGGTTGGACGGCCTTCACGCTTAATAAATCGTGATCCTTTGATGCGGCCAGCGGCGTACATACGTTCTTCAAAATCGACGCTAAGAGGGAAATAATCGATACTGTCACGTTCATCACCCATGGTCGCCGTACACAAAACGACCGTATCGCCGTAACGCACGGTGCAGGAACCATTGGCTTGTTGGGCGAGTTGACCGACGCTGATTGTGAGCGTGCGGCCACCCCATTCAATCGAAAATTCTTGAGGCGCTTTAATGGCCATAGAATCGAGGCCTCACCCGGAGACAAAAGCCGCCTAAATTTTGATGAGGCGTGTCTCACTGTCTCAGGGCGAGTGGTTAGGCTTTAGGTGTTAGG
>CAYGGQ010000029.1:6084-9618 GCA_964349535.1 uncultured Gammaproteobacteria bacterium
CGTGAGCGGATGAGGTATTGATCAGGATGTTCTGAAACATCGGTGAATTGATCGACGACCTCTCGTAATTTGCTGTTCGTGGAAGCGGCAAAGGAGATGGATTCGCAGCGCACGCCATGACTGTGGAGATACTCAACGAGGGGAATAAAATCCCCGTCACCTGTTGCTAAGATAACCGTGTCTACATGAGGAGAAACGCAAATGGCGTCGACGGTCATGCCAACATCCCAATCTGCCTTTTTTTCACCGCTTGCGAATTCCTGCACGTCCTTAATTTTAAGCTCAATTCCATTTTGAGTCAGTGCCTCAAAAAACGGCTGCTCATCTCCTGTTTTGGATTTGGCAACGTAGGCGATCGCGCGAACGATAGGACGGCCAGCGGCGGCCGCATCAACTAAAGCAGGAAAATTCACTCGTGCGCCATATAAATGCTTGGCAGAGTGATACATGTTTTGCGCATCAATAAAGATAGCGACGCGCTGGTCTGGACGAGTAAACATAAAAAAGAAAATGAATGAGAACAAATGTCGTTCTCAAGATATTAAAACGTGGAACTACAGATATGATAGCAAAAAAATGAGGAGTTGTCTAGAGCGTTTCTGTCATTCTCGTGTCTCTCTGTCATCCTGAGCGGAGTCATACGGAGTCGAAGGACCTTGAACCTGCTCGGCATGATCGCTCAAGATCCTTCGACTCGTCATCTTGTTTGTTGCTCTTACGTGACTCGCTCAGGACGACAGAGAGGGAGGCTTGTCAGGAAATAAAAAAAAGAGCCGAGCCACCGTTTGGTGTGCTTGGCTCTTTCAGAGAGTCGGGGTCGCGTCTTTCGGTCTCCGTTGGAACTGGAGCCATAGCCTAGCCAGGGCGTCGACGCAGCTGTTGCCTTTCTACGCCGTCATTGTGCGCGTGACGGGCGATTCCTGGTTGGTTTTCTATACTGCGCGCCCAGTAGTTCTGGGTTAGGTGGGTTGGGCCGTCGCCGTGGGGTCTTGCTCATAAGGGCGCGGGCCCCCGTCCTTCGACGGTCGTTCAGTAGTTCTTGTGTTTGCTCATAGATCTTTTTCCCTAGGTTTGAAGCTAGGGAGCGGCTTCAGTCAGTGTCCTGATGAAGTTCGCGATCTTGCCTGTATCAGGGCAGAGCCGATGATTAGTCATCTTTCTTTGGTTGGCGGCGCCGAGCCCTCGCGTTTCATATACGGGGCTGGGCAGGGACTTGGAGACACGGTCTGTTTACTCCAGTTCTCGTGTTGGCTCGTAGATGATGACTCCCTTTTCAGGGGGAGCTCATCCTGCCTTTATCAAGGCAGAGCCGATTACTTGGTCACCTCCCTTCGTGCTACGGGTTCGTGCCAGATCATCCCGCGTAGGATTGACTGGCTGGTGAAGCGCAGAGCTATTTGGCGGCGACACATCGGAGTGTTTTGTCGCGGCGAGCTCGGCGCTTTGGTCCTCGATCGGGTTGGCGGGACAGCGGGACGCATGATGTCGCTGACCGTGTTGGCCCTAGCAGAATCCACCCTTCTTTAGATGGATTGACCGCTAGACACGGGGGCGTCCCGCGAAGCTCCTGGCAAGTACATCAGGTCGGAGCCACCATTTCCCAGTCGAGGAAACTACTAAGCTAGAAAGACTTTTTAAGGTACTAAGAGATGTAGGTTATCAGAAAATGATGATTTTGTCAAGATGGCTCATGTTTGTCTAAAAAAATCTGGACAGGTGTCGTTTGTGTGGCGGCGTGATTCATCACGCCTGTGGGGACTGGCACAATGAATTGTGCCGCCACAAAAAATAAACAGATAAATAAAACACCCCGTCCTTTTGAGGGACGGGGTGTTTTCTTAGCTAAATCTTCAACTTGGCCATCAAATCATCGTATGCCTTGGCGTCTTCGCGTTTGAGATATTTCATCAAACGACGGCGTTCGCCGACCTTTTTGATGAGACCACGGCGGGAGGAAAAGTCCTTTTTGTGGGTTTTTAAGTGCTCGGTCAGTTCGCGGATTTCTTCCGTCAAAATGGCGATTTGGACCTGCGGGGAACCGGTATCCGTCGCATGAGTCTTAAATTTATCAATGATTTTCTTCTTCTTGTCTGGATTGAGCATAGCTCAAGTATCGACGTTTTTTGGCTTTTCGAGATCCAATCTTTTGTCATTCCCGCGGAGGCGGGAATCCAGCGCGCGGCACCAGCGCCAACTAATCATAAGGAGTTCCTTATTAGTCTGGTGCTATCGCACTGGATCCCCGTGTCTACGCACGAGGATGACAAAGTGGGCGAATCTCTGAAAAATCAAAAAGGTCGGATTAGCGCGTTCTTTAGCAATAGAGCCAAAGAAGCGTATGTCTATAAAGAGGAACCGAAGGGGAGATTAGCATGGGTTTGTGAGGAGATCAAGCTCATATCCTCCCCCTTGCGAAGGGGACTTCGGTGAGCTCAGTCGAACCGGAGTTAGAGGGGGTATGCCTCCGATAGGCTACGCATACCTCCCCTTACCCCTCCTTCGCAAGGAGGGGGATATAATTTAACTCAACTGTTATTACCAATCGCTTTACACTTTTATTCATTCTTAGCCAAATTAATTTGGCTTATTTTAGCCTAATTTATATAACATGGCTTATTTTAGCCATTTCTGTTGTTAGGGGACTCTTGACAGAATTCTGAATAGGTGCTATAGTACTATGATTTGAAAATGAGAAATCGACCCAAGCAGTAATCACTACATTCACTGGGTACCAGAAGAACTCATCATCAAACGCAAATTACATTCAAAGCTAACGTCTCGGAAAGGAGAGCCAGACTATAGCGAAACACTAGGCCTATTCTACAAGTAACAGAGAATACAAGGCTATTGTTTTGCGCCGGCTTTATCTGGAACGAGACGCGACCAAACACGCGTCTTTTTGTTTCCGGTGAGTGTTTTGGAGGAAAACCTAGCCGTCATCCTTCGGGAATGACGGAAAGGCGGATTCGGATCTGATTCTGCCCGGCTAACGCTGGACTGCTTCAAGGAAGAATCCATGGGATGCCGATCACGTTTACGTGCGTCGGATCTCCCGCCCCGCCTCCAAAACCTTCACCAGAAGCAGCGAAGAGACGTGGAGGAGGAAACTTTGCAAGGAACCAAACACGGACCTCTTTGCAAAGGCAGAACTGAAATCAGATGCGGCGGCTTACCCTGCTTCACCTGATCGGTAGGTTCTCACACGACGAGACGATCCTTCGGGAACGCACCTCGTTGTATCACCTCCGCATCTCTTCGCTGATGTTCCTTACAGAAAACAATGACGTCTCTTTCATTAAGTCGATGATCAAACATCGTCTGCTGAATGAAAGAGGCGTCATCCCGACGCTTCTCGAACCTGGCCATGGGCCAATGGAGATCAAATGATCATCTCGACCAGCAGAACCACCCCCGTCGTCGAAAAGTCGTTGAAGCAGAGCCGTCCCGCCCCCGCCCGCAACACCGGCCCGCAGTTCGGGACCAGCAGCGTCAAGCTCCCCGAGGGCTTCGACAAGGCACAGGCGGTCGTCTGGT
>CAYGGQ010000030.1:0-9598 GCA_964349535.1 uncultured Gammaproteobacteria bacterium
TCAGTCACATCACTGGGAAGAACATTAACCTTCCGATCCTAAGCAATGTTCTATTAAAAACAGAGAACGGAAACTTGAAACTTTCTACCACAAATCTTGAAATTGCCATCTCGACGTTTGTTCGCGGCAGAGCTGAAGAACCGGGTGAGTTTACGGTGCCAGCAAAGTTATTGCAGGATTATGTCTCACTCCTTCCCTCCGGCAAGGTTGAGCTGAAGGCACACGATGACGTGCTAGAGGTAGTGGCGGATGGAAAAACGACAAGTATCAAAGGGATGCCAGCGTCCGAGTTCCCGCTTATTCCTAAGCTCGCAAAGGAAGGGAGCTATAAAATGAACGCGGGGGTGCTGAAACAGGCGATTGGTCAAGTATCCTTCGCTGTTTCCAACTCCGAGTCTCGTCCCGAACTATCGGGGGTCGCCTGTTTTTTCCATGGTCAGGCCGGACAGGACCGTCTTATCATGGCGGCTACAGACTCCTATCGCTTGGCTGAACGGTCTGTTCCTCTTTTGACGGGAAGCCACACAGGAGAGGCGCGCTGTCTCGTTCCGGCGAGAACGATGACAGAGGTCGGGCGTATTTTATCCGTTTATAACGATGATGTAGGAATGCCGGAAGAAGCAGAGTGGTTGATGACGGAAAGTCAGCTCGTCTTTTCATTCGGCAAGGTTGAGCTTGTATCACGTTTGATCGAAGGCTCGTTTCCAGACTACCGACAGATCATCCCACAACAGTTTCGAACCCAGTTTGATTTGAAGCGTCATGAGCTCGCAAAGGCGATCAAAGCCGCCTCTTTGTTTGCCAGACAGGGTTTATTTGATGTCCATTTCGACCTCTCGTCTGACGGACAGCTCAAGGTGTCCTCATCTGACACGGGTACGGGGGCGCACACAACGTCGCTTAAGGTCGCCGAGGGGCAAGAACCGAACCGAGTGACGTTGAATTACAAATATCTGTCTGATGGTCTAGCCGCGATGTCTACGGACATGGTAACGGTGAAGATGATTGACGCGATGAACCCACTTTTACTGACACCGGCGGGAGACACAGAGTTTCGCTATATTGTGATGCCGATCAGACAGTAGAACGAGAAAACCAAAAACCAGCCGTACGGCTGGTTTTTGGTTTAGGGCAGGACGTTGATGGAAACTTTGCTCTCTTCTGTCTGGTCGTTATACAGCGTTCCCGTGACCGTGAGGAGGTAATGACCGGCCTCGGGTCCTGCGGGGACGCGGAATGACCAGGGGGTCGTGATGGGAGCCTCTAGAACAGCGATGAGACGTGCTTGTAGGTCGTCGCTCACGAAGGAGACGGTCACGCGGCGGTAACGCGCAGGGTCGGGGAAGTTAACGGTTACGGTTTTTGGAAACAGCGTGCGGGACCAGAGAGAGCCTTGAGACGGCTCGGTGATGTCGATGTTGGCACTGTTATTTAGCGATCCGACATCAACTTCTGGAAAAAGAATGGAAGGAGTGTCGTCCTCTAGCACAGGAGGTGTGCTCGTCGTGTGCCACTGGTTTTTTTGTACCCAGCGTTGGACGGCGGCCTCCCAGTTCCCGTATTGGGGATCTGTCGCTGGGTTTGTGGGCGGTGGGCCAGTCGGATCGTCTTTGTCGACGTAATAAAGAATATTGTGTGGTTGATAGAATGTTTGTTCCTCAACAAGTTCCGCCGGTGTTTGGTCGGTTGCGCGTTTACCGTTCAACTTGTTCACACGAATTTTTTGTTCGAATGCCATTCCAAACAGCGCGGGTTTATTTGTTTGAAATGGGTTCGGTGGGGTGAAGGCTCTGACAGGCATGGTCTTCGTCGCGCCACGCATAAACTCCTGCCAAATAGGCGCGGCGACAATGGATCCATCCGCCCCCTTCTTCATTGCCGTGTAGTCATTGTTTCCGACCCACACAGCCGTAACAATGTCGGGTGTGTAGCCTATGGCCCAAGCATCGTGATTATCGTTCGTGGTTCCTGTTTTCGCCGCGACGGGTCGGTCTGGCAGGGTAAGAAAGTTTTTTGCGCCAAAAATAAAAGCACGTGACGCGTTGTCGGAAAGGATGTTTGAGATGGTGCGAGCGATCTGCTCGTCCATGGCGCGAGTACCAGCTGACGGAGCCCATTCTTCCAAGGTTTTTCCAGAGGCGTCTTCCACTTTTAAGATCGCTGCCGTTGGATAGCGAATGCCCTCATTGGCAAAGGTCGCAAAAGCGGCCGCATGTTCTATAGGTTTGACCTCTCCTCCGCCAAGCACGAGCGCGAGACTGAAGCGGCTACGGTCGTCCAAGGTTGTGTACCCAAGCAACTCTGCAAAATCGAGGACGCGGCTGACACCGACGAGGTACAGCATCTTCACGGCTGGAGTGTTGAGCGAGCCTTGCAAAGCCTGCCGCAGAGAAACGGGACCCCGCTCTTTCAGGTCATAGTTGTATGGGGCGTAATCTTTTAGATCTGTTTTGAATACGGTGTTTACATCCCAAAGTTTTGTTTCAGGCGCGAAGCCGCGCATAAAGCCAACGGCATACACAATAGGTTTGAAGCTAGAACCCGGTTGTCGTGGGCGGAGCGTCATGTTTACATACCCATCTTTTTCGTCATGAATGTCTTTTGAACCGACCATGGTGAGCACCTGTCCGTTGTTTGGATCAAGCGCGATGAGCGCCGCGTTCGTAAACCCGTAGACCTCTCCTTTTGCTTTCACGCCGGTTAGAACGGCAGCTTCCGCGATCTGTTGTTTATTCCAATCGAGTGTTGTGATGACACGGAGTCCCCCACCTGCGACCATCTGTGCTCCATATTTTTGCTCGAGCAAGCTGCGCACGTAAAGAGAGAAATGAGGAGCCCGAAGATCGCTTAGGTTTCGTGGCAATAGTTTTTTTAACGTCTCTATTTTTTTTGCGGCCTCGGCCTCGTCTGAAGAAATATATTTTTGGCTGGCCATCAGATCGATAATATAGTGCTGACGACCGACCAAAAGCACACGATTGTCACCGCGCGTTCCCGTGCCATAGGGAGAATAGGTGTCTGGTGATTGTGGAATGGCGGCGAGAAGAGCGGCTTCATCGAGTGTCAGTTCTTTTGCGGGCTTCCCGAAATACGTTTGTGACGCAGACTCGATGCCGTAAATCGTCGAGCCATAGGGAATCTCGTTGAAGTACAACTGCAGAATCTGATCTTTGTTGTAATTGCGTTCTAGCTGCAGCGCTAAGACGAACTCTTTGACTTTTCGTATTAAAGAACGTTCGTTTGTCAAAATAGCATTTTTTACAAGCTGTTGTGTCAGCGTTGAGGTGCCTTGTATACGTTTGCTTGTGAAGACCCCGATGAAGACCGCGCGAATGAGACCCTTCCAGTACACGCCTTTGTGTTCATAGAACCCCTTGTCTTCAATGGCAATCGTCGCGTGTTTGGCGTACTCGGGAATATCCTCAATTTTTATCAACGTGCGCTTTTTATCGCCATGAATGTCGTAGAGAAGATGGTTGCCTGTGCGATCGAATATTTTTGTTGACTGGGCGACCTCACGCGTGGAGAGCGAGTTTGGATCTGGAAGATTTCGGCTAATCCAAGCGGCAAAAACTGTGAAACTAAAGAGACCAATGACGAAAAATCCACCGGCAATCAGCAAAAGAGTCTTCAAGACTTTCTTCCATGTCAAAGACCCCTTAAATTGTTGGTTTTTAGGGGGGTGCTTGAAACGTTTGTCAGGAAGCAGACGATGGAGCTGAAAGGCCATAGGATCAATTATAGAATTTGGCTTATTTTAGCCATTTTTTTGTACTTTACCATTGACAAAATGACCCAAATATGGTATCCTTTTTAACCAAAAATGGAAATAGCAGTCTAAGTCGACATTCCCATTTTGGGCATATCTATGACCATGATCAACAAATCTAATCAATTGAAGAGCCGCTTGTTAACCATCGCTTTATTCGTCGTCTTTTTGACCTCGAATTTTGCCCCGGTGGCTATGGCAGCGAACCCAGTCGTCGCGAATCAGAACGCTGATTTTGACGGGTTCGTGATTCCTGAACGTTCCGCAAAGCTGTTTCCAGTATTACCACGTGCTTATAAGGTGGATGTGACTGCCTATACCTCCTCTGTTGAGGAATGTGATAGCGATCCATTTATCACAGCCGATGGTTCTACGACCCGAGACGGTATTATCGCCACCAACTTTTTGCCATTTGGCACGAAGGTGCGTTTGCCAGATCTATTTGGCGATAAGGTGTTCGTGGTTCATGATCGTATGAATGCCCGTTACGTGTATCGCATTGACGTCTGGATGGAAAAGAAGGTTGATATGCGTCAGTTCGGTATTCACCGCAATGTTGAAATCGAAATCGTTGAGATGGGCGACGGCAAGACCCAATGGGCTGCCCGCGCCGCAGCGATGAAGCGGAACGCGCAGCAAAATTAGCTAAAAACGATTCATAAAAATGAAAAAGAAAAAGACCTCCACACGGAGGTCTTTTTCTTTTGGAGGCGTGGGTGGGGATTCTTCTTCCCCGTCACTCGGCGCATCGGCCAGAACCTCGTTCCTCCTCCGAAGCCCGGGTTTCTCATGAGTCAAATCGTTGACTCCTGAGAATACCCTTCAATTCCTGTAGCGTTCGTTATCAGCAAAAGATCTCCTGCTTTTGGGCAAGAGATCTTTTTGGAGGCGTGGGTGGGAATTGAACCCACGCATAGGAGTTTTGCAGACTCCTGCCTTACCACTTGGCTACCACGCCCTGCTCGGCTTGTTGGCACTACGCTTCAGTCAGGTGTCGGACACCTTCCTTGCGCTCCGGCCAACGCCTGCGCTTGCTCGCATTCGCTCGCAGTGGGATATGTGCTTCCGGCTACCGTCTGCGCTTTGCTCACTCCGTTCGCAAGACAGAGGGAGATCACGCCTCTCTAAGAATAGCAGAATACCGAAGGAGTGACTGCTTTAGAAAGCAGGGCGATGTTAACAGAGGCTGGGGGAAAGGTGAAGGGGTGAAAGAAAAACGTCCCCCTGCGCTAAAGCTTCGGGGGACGTGAGGGTTGTGGGGCTAAGTATCCCCATCTTCATCCCCGCTCTGTGAGAGTCGTGGGATGTAACGTAAGTCGTTTTTGAAAATGACTGTGATGAGGATCAGCGTCAGCAGACCGGAGAGTAGCAAGACCGTCCCAGCATCCCAGTTGTTGGAGGCAAGAGAATAGATCGGAGCCACGATGATCGACATCACGCTGACCAGTCGGAGACTGTCGAGAGCGGCGGCCCAGACATCCCGCCATGTATACAGCAGAAGAAGGGCGAAGAATACAGCCCCGACAAGACCGTACAGCTTCAGCAACGAAACTGGGTTCGCAATTGTTTCGAGCACGAAGGCCTCCTTGGTGATGGGCTGACAAGAAGTGACTTGTTTTGTCTAGATAGGGCTAGTTCAAGCTGATCTCGATACGGCCAGGTGTTTCAGGCGGCTGTTCGGGTGGCCGACGACCGCCTGACTCGTCTGTCGGTAAAGATGGACGCTCCTGCGGCGTATTGATTCGATATTTGGCCGGGTTTTGCTCCCGACGCAATCTCTCGATCTCTTCAATGATCCATTGATCGCCGATGGTTTCCATGCCAATACTGTAACGAGATGTTTGAGAAAATGCCAGAGGTTGGTACTCTGTGGCTATGCCTACGAAAAAACGCCTTTTTATTCTTGATGCAAATGCGCTCCTGCATCGTGCTTGGCATGCCTTGCCTCCATTGACGAACCCAGACGGGCAGGTGGTTCAGGCTGTCTATGGCGTTATCTCTGTCGTGTTGAAGCTCCTGCAAGAGCAAAAACCAGACTCTTTTATCGCTTGCTGGGATACGGAAGCAGCGACATTTCGTCACGTGGCGTACAAGGAGTACAAAGCGCATCGCAAAGAGCAGCCGGATGAGCTCTATGCGCAGGTTCCGTGGCTGAAAGAGGGGTTGGCGCTGCTTGGCGTCGAATCGTTTGAACTTGATGGTTTTGAGGCTGATGATTTGATTGGGACTATCGCGTATCAGGCAAAGAAAGATGGGTGGGAAGTGGTGATCGTCACAGGTGATCGAGACGCGCTTCAACTGATCCAGCCCTCGATTTCCGTCATGGCGTTTAAGAAAGGTGTGAGCGAAACGGTGATGTATGACGAGGAAGAGGTGAAGCGTCAGTACGGCCTCACGGTCGCGCAGTTTTTGGAATACAAAGCGATGCGTGGTGATCCGTCAGACAACATTCCGGGTATTCGTGGGATTGGCGAAAAAGGAGCGACCGATCTTTTGCAGAGATTTGGTTCCTTGAAACAGATCCTAAAGGCAGCGCACGATGAATCCTCGACACTCTCCCCTTCTACTCGACAGAAGCTTCTGGCGGCAGAAAAGGATATCCCCGCGATTCTTCAATTGGTGACCATCGCGACAGACGTTCCTGTTCAATGGACACCGAAGAGTCAAACGTTTCCGGCTGATAGACAGGCGTTCATTGCTTTTCTTTTACGAATGGGATTTAAGACGCTGACGAAGCGTGTCCCCGGCGCTGATAACGAGGTGCCGATAGATGATGAAGAGAAGACGGTGAAAAAAAACATACAGAAAAAAAAGCAGAACGCGACGGGATTTGAAGATGTGCGACTTGATCGACCAGAATCGGCGCTTAAGGCTTTGGAAGAACTTCGTGGCGCGGCAACGATCGCTGTGCGTGTGGCACGAGGTGCGCAGGATTCGCTTTTTGCTAACGCCATCGAAGGTGTTGTTTTAGCAACAGAAAAAAAAGCATTGTTGTTTACCCTGGACGTGTTGAAAAAGAATGCAGAAGTAAAGAAAGCGTTACAGGAATTGTTGTCTGACACGAAGGTGAGCAAAGTGGCGCATGACGCGAAAACAGAAATGACATCGTTGGATGCGCTCGGACTCTCTGTTCGTGGTTGGGTTTTTGATACGATGATCGCGGCCTATCTTTTAGGTGCGGGAGAACGTAACCATGAGATCGTCTCCATAGCTGCGCGTTATGCGGACTTGATGCTTTCCGAGGACGCTTCTGTTTTTCGACAGACAGAAGCGATCTTGCGACTGGTTCCTGTTTTACAAAAGAAAATGCAGGAAGAGAATCTCCTTCCCATCTTTGAACGATTTGAGATGCCTCTGATCCCCGTCTTGCGAGAGATGGAGCGACATGGAATTCTTGTTGATCGTGATTATTTGAAAGAGTTGTCAAAGCGGATGACGGCAGACAAAGAAGCGTTGGAAAAAAAGATGATGAAGGTCGTAGGCAAGACGTTTAATCCGGCGTCCCCTACCCAGCTTGCTCAAATTTTGTTTGAAGATTTGAAGTTACCAACGAAGGGAGTCAAACGCGGGAAGACGGGCTACTCAACCGCAGCTCTGGAGCTAGAAAAACTAAAGGGTGCTCACCCATTGATCGCGATGATCGAAGACCATCGCGAATTGTCCAAGCTTCTTTCTACCTACGTCGACGTACTTCCAACGCTTACGGACGCGAAGGGGCGTATTCATACGACGTACAATCAGGCCGTAGCGGCAACGGGACGTTTGTCTTCCACAGAGCCCAATCTTCAGAATATCCCTGTTCGTACCGAGGTCGGACGGTTGATCCGGCATGCGTTTATCGCGGAGCAGGGCTATCGCCTTCTTTCTTGTGACTATTCACAGATTGAATTGCGTCTTGTCGCAGCGCTTGCGCATGACGAGAAAATGTTAGCCGCGTTTCACCGAGGGGAAGATATTCACGCAGCAACAGCCGCCGCTATTTGGAATATGCCGCAAGCGGAGGTCACGAAGGATCAACGGCGTATTGCAAAGGCGATTAACTTTGGTCTTATCTTTGGTCAGGGTCCTCAAGGATTGTCGGTGACAGCGGGAATTTCTTTTGCGGATGCGAAAAAATTTATTGCTGCGTATTTTGAAGTCTATCGAGGGATCAAGGAATACATGGAACAGACGAAGAGTCGCGCGCATCAGTTGGGTTACGTAGAAACTTTTTTTGGCCGCCGTCGCTATCTTCCCGAGATTCAATCAACCATGCACCAGCTGCGCGCGCAAGCAGAACGGATGGCGATCAATATGCCTGTCCAAGGAACGGATGCGGACCTGATGAAGCTCGCAATGATCGAGGTGTCTAAAACATTGCCAGCCTTTTCTCCACGATCTCGATTGCTACTGCAAGTGCATGATGAATTGCTGTTGGAGGTTCCAGAAGAGGAAGTTGAAAAGGTGGCGGCATTTATAAAAGATATTATGGAGCAGATAGAAAAGGTTGGGGTGCCGATAGTGGTGGAGGCGAAGGAGGGGGGAAATTGGGATACCATGCAGAGAGTTGGCTCGGAGAAGTAAAAAACAAGGGGTGGGTTGGGGAATATAAAAAACACGGGGAGTGAACTCGCGCGCATATCAAATAGTCCTTGGATTCGCTCAGACACCACTCCCCGTATTTTTTATATTCCCCAACCCCCAGCTTTTTGAGGTGGTCGAAAGGAATAAAAATATGAAAAGTGGTGTTTGAGCAAAACAAATAGTGTTTTATATGCTTGCGAGTTCACTTTTCATATTTTTATTCCTTTCGACCACCCTCTGTTCTTTTTTTTGTTCATCCACTATCGTTGGGGTATGTTGATTTTGTGTGAGGGAGGAGATACGTTTTCGGCGCGGCAGAAGGCGCAGGGGCTTGAGCGTGCTTTTATTGAGAAATATGATGCTGGAGGGATGGCGGTGGAGCGGTTGCCGGCGGGAAAAGAAGCAATAGAGGCGCTTGTTCAGCGCGTGGGGCATATGGGTTTGTTCGCAACGCGACGATTTTTGAGAGCGTCGAATTTAATTTCGGACTGCCCAAAGGCCAAACAAAAATTATTGGCACAGGTGTTGGCAAAAGATGTAGATGGGACGATCGTGGTGAGTATTGAGGAAGAGATCTTAAAAGAAGACGCGTTAAATTTTCTTGAAGGGGTAAAAATAATTAAATATTCTTTTCCTGAACGAAGCGGTGCTTCATTTCAAGCATGGGTTGAACAGCAAGCGGTTTTGTTGCATGTGTCAGATGCAGACGCCGTGCGGAAGATTAGTGTGAACGCTGACGGTGATAGTTGGCTTGCATGGAATGAACTTAGTAAATTAGCAGCAGGAGGAATGAGCGATCTCGTCTCCCCTGCTTTTGAAGTAAGTATCTTTGATCAAGCGGATGCGTTTCTTCAACAATCATCGGGTGCAAGACGATTTTTGTATAAAGTGGATTCCCTATCGGAAATTTTGCCGGCGTTCATGAGTCAGGCGCGTGCGGCATTACGCGCGCGAGATGGCGCGATCGATGGGCTGCACCCTTTTGTTGTAAAAAAAATGAAAATGAAAGCAGCAACGCATGCGGAAGAAAAAGCAGCATGTCTTCTTCGCGCACTTTTTTGTCAGCGAGCTGGGTACGCGGCGGACACAGAAGCGATCGCCCTGCTCTAAAGGCGAAATCTAAAAACTCTCCGAATTTTATCGGAGAGTTTTTAGTTAAATATTTTATTATTTCTTTGCCACGAGACGTTGAAGCGCGGAGGTCATGCGAGCGGACTTGTTTCGGTGGAAGACGTTCTTTTTTGAGGCTTTGGCCAACGTCTGCTG
>CAYGGQ010000031.1:0-8372 GCA_964349535.1 uncultured Gammaproteobacteria bacterium
ATATTTGGCTAATTACTCACTAAAAGAACTGTGCCACATGTCTTGACCCGATACAGATAGTTGACAGGCAACGCTTTTTTTGTTACATTCATCTGTTCTAAAATGACCAATATTCCTGTTGGTCAATAGAGCTGTTCCTCAAAAACGAAAGGATCGGGAACATGACAAAGAAGATAGGTATCACGACCTCGCTGGTCCTGTTCTATCATAAGACACGGCTATTGTTTTATGGGTTGTTGATCTACCCGTTGCTGAAGGCGGAGAAGTGGTCGACGGCACACGAGTGCATGCAGCGAGCGAACAAGGCTGCGCAAGCGGTGTTAGACGCGGGGAAGGACGTTCTTCCGGAAGAGCGTCAGGCGCACATACGGCAGTCCATCGTCGCGCTCGCCGAGGTAGCTCGTCGCGTTGCGCAAATGATGGACACGACACAGATCGTCCGTCAGCTCTCGCAGGAGGATCGAGATCTGGTTCTTGCGATGATGCAGTTTGCAGAGAGGACTCCTCTAGGCTATGAGCCGGGGCGGTTCGTGACGATGCGTGTGCAGTTTTTGTTGGTATACCCGTTCAAGCTCGCAAAAGAACGATTGCCGACGATACAAAACGAGGCGGCATCGGCGCTCATCTATGACAATCCGGGCGTTCCGGAACCTCTCCGCAAGATCATGGTTCCCTTCTTGAAGGGAGAGGCGAGTCTGGAGGCAACGGATCGTGCGCTCTCCGGCTGCATCACCACGCTTGAGACCCTGCTCCCTAAGCTTTTCGAGGAGCATAAGCCCATTTCAGAGTTTCTTCACTAGCTTTAACCCCACTTCTTGCGAGAGGTGGGGTTTTCTTGACCATTTCCTCATTTTTCGTTATCCTTTTTTCACTCTTGAGACAGGTCAGTCGGGCTGGGGGATTTACCTACAGCGACTGCGCCCCGATATTTTTATCGGGGTTCATAACCGCAAGAGAAAAATCTATGGCACAGCTGACCAAAACGGTTGATACAACCGAGATGGGTAAACTGTTGGTCGACGATACCTATACGTTTTTTCCAAAAGTGGGAGACGTGGTGAAGGGTGTCGTTATTTCTGTTGGCCGCAACGAAGCGCGTTGCGACATTGGTGGTTTTGCGATGGGGTTGGTGCGTGGGCCGGAGCTCGATAAGAACATCGATTTGCGCGTGGGCGATGAGGTCGAAGCAACCGTGATCGAACTCGACAACGAATTTGGTGAATTTGAGTTGTCCTTGAAGGGTGCTGGCCGTAAGCGTTCTTGGGATAAGATCAAAGAATTATTTACGACCGCAACGGTGCTACAGGTCAAAGTCATCGACGCCAACAAAGGCGGTCTGATCACGCGCGTAGAAGGTGTTCCAGCCTTTATCCCTGTTTCACAGTTATCTCCAGATCATTATCCTCGTGTTGCCGGCGGCGAAAAAGCGAAAATTCAAGAAAAATTAAAAACACTCGTCGGGATGACCATGGACGTGAAGATCCTCGACGTCAACGAAGAGGAAGAAAAGGTCGTCGTGTCTGAAAAGGCCGTTTGGGAAACCAAGCAGGAATCTGTCTTGTCCAAATACAAGGTCGGTGATCGCGTAGAAGGCGATGTCACCGCCGTGACAGACTTCGGTGCCTTTGTTCGTTTCGATGCGAACCTCGAAGGCTTGGTTCATATTTCTGAAATCGCCTGGCAACGCATCGACCATCCTCGCGATGTGTTGAAGGTAGGTGATCACGTGCGCGCAGAGGTCATCAACATTGAAGGTTCAAAAATCTTTTTATCGATGAAAAAACTTGTCGAGGATCCGTGGCGCGATGTGGCAAAGAAATATGTCGCTGGTCAGTGGGTCAAAGGACGCGTACTCAAGATCAACCCGTTTGGTCTGTTCGTCGAACTTGATCAAGATATTCATGGATTAGCGCATATCAGTGAATTAGCGGCCAAGCCCGTCAAAGATGTGAACGAAGTGGCACGTATTGGTGATGAATTCGAATTCCGCATCCTTTCCGTTGATGCCGAAAATCATCGTTTGGGCTTATCTTTACGCAAAGCGAAGGATGAAAAGAAGGAAGAAGAACCAGCGGGTGTTGTATGAACACAACCTTACGAAATTTAATTATCGTCGGGGTCTCGGTGTTGGCACTGGGAGGGGTCTTAGCAACGGTCAATTTAGATCAGGCCAAAACGATGGACATCGGGACGTTTGTCTCTCGCGTTCAAGAAGGCCAGGTAAAAGAGATCGTGGTGCAGGGGCAAAAATTAGAAGTGACGCTGACGGATGATACCAAGGTGACGGTCGACAAAGAGTCGAACGTGTCTTTATCGGAGCTCTTCAAGAATTATGGAGTTGATGCGGAAAAAACGCGTGCCATTAAAACAACCATCAAGGAAGCATCAGGGGTTGGGTATTGGATGAGCGCGTTGCTTCCCACGTTGATCCCGCTCCTCATCATTTTCGGTCTGATGTTCTTCTTGTTTCGTCAGGTGCAAGGTCAAAATAATCGCGCCATGTCTTTTGGCCAGTCCACCGCACGTGAGACGGGCAAGGAGGATAAAAACAAAGTGACGTTTGCAGATGTGGCCGGCGCTAAAGAAGCAAAAGAAGAACTATCGGAGATAGTAGAGTTCTTAAAGCAGCCGGAAAAATTTGCCATGCTTGGTGCCAAGATTCCAAAAGGTGTCCTTCTCATGGGATCACCGGGAACCGGTAAAACGCTGCTCGCGCGCGCCGTCGCGGGAGAGGCTGACGTTCCATTTTTTCACATCAGCGGTTCTGAATTTGTAGAAATGTTCGTCGGTGTCGGCGCTTCTCGCGTCCGCGATCTGTTCGCGAAAGCAAAAAAGAACGCACCGTGTATCATCTTTATCGACGAAATTGATGCCGTTGGTCGCCAGCGTGGTTCTGGGTTAGGCGGTTCTCACGATGAACGTGAGCAGACGTTGAATCAAATTCTCGTCGAGATGGATGGGTTTGAACCAAATCTTGGCGTGATCGTCGTTGCGGCGACAAACCGACCGGACGTGCTTGATCCCGCGTTGTTGCGTCCCGGTCGTTTCGATCGTCGTGTCGTGCTTGATCCGCCAGACATTCGCGACCGTGAAGCGATTTTGAATATTCACGCAAAGAACAAGCCATTAGAGAAAGAGGTGAACATTCGTCGTCTTGCGGAGCGCACACCAGGATTTTCCGGTGCAGATCTTGCCAACTTGATGAACGAGGCCGCGATCCTCACGGCACGTCGTAACAAAAAGGAGATCGGGATGAGTGAGTTATTGGAAGCGATCGAAAAGGTCATGCTGGGCCCAGAACGCAAGAGTCATTTGATGAACGAAGAGGAGCGCAAGATCACGGCGTACCACGAAGCAGGTCACGCGTTGGTTGCACATCTTCTGCCTCATGCGGATCCGGTGCAAAAAGTGTCCATCATCAGCCGTGGTCGTGCTGCGGGTTACACCATCAAGTTGCCTACGGAGGACCGCATGATGCGTAATCGTGTGGAATACACAGAGGACATTGCCGTTGGTCTAGGTGGGTACGCAGCCGAAAAGATCATTTTTGGTGAAGTGACGACCGGCGCGTCAAGCGACATGCAACAGATTACGAAAACAGCGAAGAGCATGGTCACGCAATGGGGGATGTCCGAAGTGTTGGGTCCTCGCGTCTATGGTGAACGCGCTGATATGATCTTCTTAGGTCGCGAGATCACCGAAAATCGTGACTACTCCGAGTCACGCGCGGAACGCATCGATCAAGAAATCGATAGCTTAATCAATGAAGGGCTCGTCACGGCCAAAAAGATTGTGACCGAGCATCGCGCCGCGATGGACCGCATCGTCGAACACCTCATGAAACACGAAATTATCGAACGCGATGATTTCGCAAAAGTCGTCGGTTTGCCCCCGGCGAATCCAAAAGCAAATCTGCCAAGAGCAGAAGCCTAAAATATAAAACCCTCGGTATTCCGCCGAGGGTTTTGTGATGAGGGTAGTTTTGTAATGATGAGGTAGTGTGGCGGCGTGATTCATCACGCCTGTCAGGCTAGCTCGAGACGGATCTGTTCCAAAAATGCCCTCAAAAAGTCCGTTCGTTGCTTCACGATTTCTTTTGCAAGCTTCGTGTGTACGCGATCTTGGACTTTGAGGAGGCGCGCGTAGAACAGGTCAACGGCGAAGGATTTTGGATCTGGTTCACGATGCTCGCAGAATGGATCGTCCGCGTTGTAGAACGGACGCTTCATCTGACCCGTGGAACAGAACGTGCGCATGATAGCAAAGGCGCCAGCCGCTTCGAGCATATCCGCGTCTTGCAAGACGCGTGCCTCGAGCTGTTCCGGAACAATGTTCTTTGAGAAAGAACATTGTCGAATGGCAGTTTGAACAGCACCGATTTTCTTTTGCGGATACTCGGGAAGATTCCGCAGAATGCCGGCAACCATGTCCGCGCTTTCGTCGGCAGCGTTTGCCGCGCGCGGATCGTTTTTCGGATAGTTCACGACATCATGGAAGAGCGCGGCCGGCACAATGATGTCAAGATCCGCGTTCTCTGTTTCGGCGATGCGTTCTGCCATACGTGTGACGCGACAGGCATGGAGGAAATCATGTGATGGGTCATCGTGACTGATGCGCTGTTCTGCAGCGACGAACAGGGAATCTCGTAATGAAAGGTTCATACAGAAAAAGATAGCAAAAATAGATAATCCGTCAACCCATGAAGGATAAAAAAGGCCCCGATGAACACCGGGGCCTTGGAGTAAAGATTGGGTTGATTCCGTCGTTGTTACCCCCGTGTTCCTTTCAAATCTGGCTCTTCCTGACCAAAAAGTTGAGCGGGTGGATGCTTGCTGACGACCCAGATCCAGTAGACATGCAGACATCCTGGGCAGTAGGTGATGGTGGTCGTGGTCCCGTAGAAATCATTCGGTTGACCGACGCGCACTGGCTCAAAGTTGGTATGCTGTATCAGTTTCTCATCTTCACAAGGAACGCAAACGGTCGGCTTTACCTTGGGGTTGGTGAATCGACGGGCTTGCCTTTCGAGAATGGTCTCCACAGACCTTCCGGCGAAATTTCGGGTGGTGCCAAATCGAGTGGAACAGTGGTTACAAGAGAGATGTTGGATGATGTTCTCGTCCCAACTTTGTCCATCGGGTCCATAGATGTCAGTGCCCCCACTCACTTTGTGAGTGACGGTGCGTAGCCGCCCTTGTCTACAAGTGGGGCAGGGTTCATTGGGTGTGCGGCCAGGGATCGGTTCTGCTCCATGCTTGCCCATGCTTTTCTCCAAGGTGCGATGGTAGAAAAACCATAGCGTTTTTTAGAAAAAGAAGCAAATCGTTTTTTATGCTATTCTATAGTCGATATGATTCGTACAAATGTTTCTCATCGTCCTTTGTATCGCGAAATTTTGCGTGAGGCGTTATCCGTCGCGTGGCGAGAAAAACGGTTGTGGCCACTGGCGGTATTGGCAGCTGTTTTGCAAACGGGGGGCATCTACGATGTCGCTTTGCTGACCCTCCGCGCGATGCCTCACGAAGGAGCGGCACTTTCGCTTTCCATTCCATGGCGATCATGGCTTGCGACAGGCTGGACGCTTAACTTTTCAACATCGGCACAGGCATGGGCAAGTTGGGGATGGATTGCGAATGTCCTCTTCGGTCTGCTGTTCGTTACGGTGATCCTCTGTATGTCGGTGATCGCGCAAGGGGGGTTGGTTGCGGGCTTAGGAGGGCGTATGCGAGGGCGCGCCCTCAATCTTTGGGCCTGTTGCCGCATAGGAGCAGAGTCCTTTTGGCCGATCGCGGTGTTGAATGTCGGTGTTCTTGGCGTCTTGTGGTGTGTTCGTTTTTTGGCGCTGTTGGTGCTTGCTACGTTTTTTCAAAATGGCACGCTCCTGTTCGGTCTTTTCTATGCGCTCATGGTGATCGTTATTCTGGCTGCCATCATTATTTTGACCAGCATTCATCTGTTTGCGCTGAACGCGATTATCTTACAGGGTGCCACACTGCGGCAGGCAATCGATCGTGGGTGGCAGCTGTTAGGTCAGGTTTGGTTTACGGTACTTGAAACAGCGGCGTTCCTTTTTGTCTTCGGCGTCGCCTGTTTTGCAGCCTCGGTCCTTTTGTTTCTGATGATGGGATTGCCTTTGTTTCTCTTCATGCTCTCCGCGCTCGCGCTTCAGTCAACGTTGATGCTGTGGCTTGGCATTGTCCTATGTTGGCTGCTGCTTATGGGCATCATGTTCTTGAGTGGCATGTTCGCGCTCACTTTTCAATATGCGGTGTGGGTTAGGCTCTATCGCCGTGCGGGTGAAGGTGGGGCGGTCGCAAAATTGCATCGGTGGGTGCATTGGTTAACGGGGGATTATCACGCAACGGGTTTAAAATAAAGTAAAAACACTATGGCTCACGGAGGTTCTATCGAAGATTTGCTAAAACCAGCCGCCGCAGCAACCACACCAGTGGTGGCGACCACACCAGTGGTGGCGACCACACCAGTGGTGGCGACCACACCAGTGGTGGCAACCACGCCCGCAGCGACTGCTTCGGATACACCAGTCGCAACGCCGACATCGACAGCGACATCGACAACAGCAGCAACACCATCCGTGGCTGCACCAATACCCCCGCCAAAGAAAGTAGCAAAAAAAATAGGTTCAAAAACGCCTGTCGTACCACTCAAACCTGCAGAAGCGTTGAGTGCAAGCATGGGGAATATTAAGTTACGCGAAAAAGAAAAGCTCGCTCAAGAGCAGGCCACGACGTTGGGGCTACCTTATATCGCTCTCCGCGGCTTCGCGATCGCCGCGGAGGCCCTTTCCCTCCTACCGCGCGCGCAGGCACTTGAGCTACGTACCGTTGCTTTTTTACGAGCCAACGAAGAAATTCGTTTAGGAACAAACCAACCCGGACCACAGGTCATCGCACTCGCAAAAAAATTGGGCGAAAGCGAACACGCGAATGTGGACATCTACTATATTTCCGAAGACAGTTTTGATTTTGCTTATCAACTGTACGACATGTTGCCAGAAGTAAAAGAGGTGATCTACGGCTATCGTATTGAGGAAGCGGACATCGCGAAATATGAGAAAGAAATTGGTAATTTGGAGGATCTACAAGCGAAAATTGGTTCTGTTTCAACCACAGATGTCATGACCTTGATGCTGGGCGCCTCTCTACGTACTGGCGCATCCGATATTCATGTTGAAGCGGAGGAGGAAGACGTTAAAATTCGTTTTCGTATCGATGGCATTTTGCGCGAGGCCGCGAAGTTGCCAAAAGCATCCTGGAAGCAAATTATTGGTCGTCTCAAATTGGTGGCGGGCGTAAAAATCAACATCGAAGATGTTCCGCAAGACGGTCGCATCACGATCTATCTTGGAAAAGAAAAGATCGATATTCGTGCGAGCTTTTTGCCAACGGCGTATGGTGAATCCGTGGTGATGCGTATTCTGCGTCAAAAGGCGATTGCACTCGAATTTGATAACTTAGGCGTGCGAGGCTTGGCGCTCGAACGTCTCCAGCGGGAAATTGAACGTCCAAACGGCATGATCATCACCACGGGTCCGACGGGGTCCGGTAAAACGACGACACTGTATGCGGTTTTGAAGAAGCTGAACAAACCAGAGGTCAAGATCATCACGTTGGAAGATCCGATTGAATATAAAATGGAGGGAATCAACCAAAGTCAGATTGAGCACGACAAGCACTATGATTTTGCTCAAGGTCTACGCTCCATTTTGCGTCAGGATCCAGATGTCGTGATGGTGGGAGAAATTCGTGATTTAGAAACGGCTGATATCTCGATTCAGGCCGCGCTCACGGGTCATCTCGTGATCTCAACGATTCATACCAACAGCGCTGCCGGTGCCATTCCACGTTTCATGTCGATGGGCGTGAAGCCGTTTTTGCTTGCGCCTGCGCTAAACGCGGTCATTGGTCAGCGCCTCGTTCGTCGACTCTGCGCCGAATGCAAAGTGCCCGTAGAGTTATCGCCCGCGCAGCAGGCAGAATGCCAAAAGATTTTAAGCACCATCCCAAAAAATTCCGGCTATACGGTCGACACGAACGCGCTCAAGTTCATGGGACCTAAAGAAGGGGGCTGTGACAAGTGCGGACATTTTGGCTACAAGGGACGCTTAGGTATCTACGAAATTTTTACCATGAACAAAGAGGTAGAGAAGATCATTTTGTCGTCCGAAGTCTCGGAATATCAGATCGCCGAACTCGCCGCCAAAGACGGCATGATCACGATGGCACAAGATGGATTGTTGAAGGCGTTAGACGGATTGACGAGCGTCACCGAGGTCTTAGCCGTCGCAAATATTGATTCAACAATTCTGGAGCCAGCGACGTAAATTCATATCCCCCTCCTTGCGAAGGAGG